>NZ_JAMRYM010000063.1:0-22526 GCF_023743255.1 Rathayibacter rubneri
TGGCCGATCTGCTGTGCGACGGCGACGTCGCGGGCACCGCTCCCGGCGGGGAGCCGGCGGTCTCGACGTTCGTGCCCGGGGTGCGCGCCGAGGTGCGGCTGACCCTGGCGGCGAGCACCGCCGCCGGACTCGACGAGGCGCCCGCGGTGCTCGACGGCTACGGCCCGATTCCCGCGGGTGCGGCCCGCGAGCTGGCCGGAGTCGCCGTCTCGTTCACCCGTGTCCTCACCGATCCGCAGACCGGGGCGGCGGTGTCGGTCGGACGCACCCACCGGGTGCCTCCGCCGCAGATGCGCCTCGCGCTACAGCTGCGGGACCAGACCTGCCGCTTCCCCGGCTGCACCCGGGTCGCGGCCAGGACGGAGGCGGACCACACGATCGAGTGGCGCCACGGCGGCGAGACCGCGCTCGAGAACCTCGCCTCGCTCTGCGTCGCCCACCACCACGTCCGCCACGGCGACCGCTGGACCTACGTCCTCCACCCCGACGGCACCGCCGACTGGACCACCCCCACCGGACGCCGCATCACCACCCGACCACCCGCCCTCGTCGAGCCGTCCCCGCAGCGATCCCCGCGATTCGAGGAGTCGCCACTGCCGTTCTGACGGGGACAGCGGATGGCCGACCTGCCCGCTCCCTGCGGCGGGCGAGATCCCGCCGCACGCCGGGCCGCTCCCCGTCCGCTCCCTGGCGCCCGAACAGCAGGCGTGTGCCGGTGACGCGCGCTCTCCGCCGGTCAGCCCCACCGGTAAGCCCCGTCGGTCAGCCCCGCCGGTCCGAGGTCCGGGCCTTCAGCGAGCCCCGATCCTCAGGACGACTGCGCCGCCCGATCCGACTCCTCCACGATCGCGCGCATGGCGGCCTCCGCGGCGACTCCGTCCCCCTCCGCGACGGCGATCGCGACGGCGCGGTGCAGCCGAACGGCCTCGCTGTCCGCCTCGTGCGGCATCAGAGCGTGGCGGGTGCGCCCGGAGAGCACCTCGGCCACCAGATCGGCGAGCTGCGCGAGCATCCGATTGCCGGACGCCGCCAGGAGCGTCCGGTGGAAGGCGGTGTCCGCGGCGAGGTAGTCGTGCCCGTCGGCCGAGCCCGCGTGCACGGACATCGTGCGCACGGCCTCCGTCAGGGTCTCCCGCTGCGCGGACGTCGCGTTGACGGCCGCGAGCCGTGCGGCCAGCGGCTCCACGCCCAGGCGGAGCTGGCTCAGCTGGTGCAGCTGCCGCTGGCGGTCGGGTCCGTCCAGGGTCCAGGCGATCACGCGCGGATCCAGCGCGTTCCACGACTCCGCGGGCTCCACCCGCGTTCCCGAGCGGCGGCGAGAGGTGACCAGTCCGAGCGACTCCAGCACCCGGACGGCCTCGCGCATCACCGACCGGGACACCCCGCGGCGCTCCGCCCGCTCGTCGGCACTGAACGCCGTTCCCGGCGCCAGCTCGCCGCGCACGATCTGCGAGCCGAGCTCGTCGAGCACCGCGTGGTGCAGGGAGGTCGGCGTCGCGGTCATGGGGACATCCTTCCAAGATCCGCTCGCCGCCGCGTCGATCACCGGACACGACGGCCGAGCATCCGGGTAATGTCGGACATAACGCCCCCGGGCGCCGTCCGACACCTCGGGCCGATCAAGGACGCTCATGACACCGACTCCCTCCTCAGCCGGCCTCCGCCGGACTCTCACGACGTCGACTCCGCGACGGCCGACGGTCCCGGTGAGCGGGCCCGCCCGGGCGTCCGACCCGCGCCTGATAGCAGGAGGCCTCTGATGTCGCAGCCGCTCACCGCGCCGGTCCGCGCGATCGTCGTCATGGGGGTGTCCGGCAGCGGGAAGTCCACCGTCGCGGCCCTGCTCGCCGGATTCCTGCACTGGAGCTTCCTCGAGGGCGACGATCTGCATCCGCGCTCCAACGTCGAGAAGATGGCGGCCGGAACACCCCTGACCGACGTCGACCGGGGGCCGTGGCTGGCCGAGATCGCCCGAGAGGTGGACGAGCGGATCGGCACCGGCCGCCCCGTCGTCGTCACCTGCTCGGCCCTGCGCCGCAGCTACCGCGATATCCTCCGCCGCGACGACCTGGTGTTCGTGCACCTCGCCGGGTCGAAGGAGGTCGTCGCCGATCGTCTGGCCTCACGGCTGGACCACTTCATGCCCGCGGCACTCCTGGACTCGCAGTTCGGCCTGCTCGAGCCGCTCGGCGACGACGAGCGCCACATCGCGGTCGACGTCGGCAGGGCCCCGGAGGAGGAGATCGCGGAGATCGTCGAGCGGCTGGGTCTGGGCTGACCCGGCGCCCCGGCTCGCCCGATCCGCTCCGTTCCGGGCGGCCTGTCCGCTCCGGGCCGGCCCTGGAGCGAGTTCCGCTTGCACCCGTGTCCGCATCAGGGCACTGTCGTCCCAGGGCCCGCCGAGCACTGGAGACCGATGGACGACGAGAATCTGCTCGCAGCGCTGCACCGCGGCCGCCCGGGCACTCTGGCCGAGGCGGCCGAGCTCACGCACCTCGATCCGTCCGAGGTGGCGGCGGGGGCCGAGCGGCTCCGCGGCCGGGGGCTGCTGGCGGGCGAGGGCGAGCTGCTCTCCTACGTCCCGCCGGCCGAGTGGGCCGGCTCGCGCATCGCGCAGCACACCGAAGCGGCCCGCCGCGCCACCCGGGAGTCCACCGACGGCATCGAGGGCATCGTGGCGGAGCTGCAGGGCCTGCTCGGAGCCTGGTCGGTCGGCGAGGTGTCCGGCGACCTCGTGCCCACCCTCCTGCGCCACGGACCCCACGCCTCCGAGGACCTCTGGTTCGATCTCGTCCGCCGCGACTCCGGCACCCTCATCGCGGTCCTGCCGGATGTCGAGCGGTTCCTCGATCCGCCGACCGAGCGGGCCCTGCGCTTCGGGCGCGCGCTGGCCGCCAAGGACCGCGTGCGCGTCATCATCCCGTCCGAGGGGATCCGCGACCCGCGGGTGCTCGCCCGGATCGAGGCGTACCAGCAGGCGGGCGTGGAGTACCGGCTGCTCGAGACCCCGCCCAGCTGGTTCTGGGTCGACGGGGAGTACCTGGCGGTGCCGTTCGAGTGGGGCGAGACCCGCCCGACGAGCGTGCTGGGCCTGCGGCATCCCGCCCTCGCCGGACTGGTCGGCTCGTACTTCGAGGAGCTCTGGCGCCAGGCCGTCCCGGTCGACGCCGTCGAGGAGCACTGGACCCCGCTCCTGCGCCTCATGCGCACGGGCATCACCCTCGAGACCGCGTCCTACCGGCTCGGCATCAACCCGCGCACCGGTCGCCGTCGGGTCGCCGCCGCCATGGAGCACCACGGGGTCTCCACCCTGTTCGCGCTCGGGGCGGCGTGGGCGGTCGACTACCGCTCAGCGGGGGCCGAGCCCGGCACGTGATGCGGTGCGCGGCCGCTCCTCGTGGGCGGGCACGGCGGCCCGCGCCCGCGTCCGTTTGTAGGATCGGGTCATGGCCAGGGGGACGCGCTCGCACCGCACGCAGGCCCACCTCCTGGAGCACCCCTGGGCGCTGTCGCTCGTCAGCGCCGTCTTCGTGCTCGCGATCGTGGTCCTGGCGGCCGACGCGGGCTGGGACCTCCGGGCCGACATCGGCGGCTCGCGCCGCCACGCCCCGCTGTGGTTCGTGCTCCTGCTCGGTCTGCCGCTGTTCGGCGCCGGAGTGGTGCTGGGAGTCGTGCGGCAGGTCCGGCTCCTGATCCACCGGTCCGGAGCGCCGGCCGGCCCGCGGGCCGACGGGGCGCCGAGCGACGATCCACGACGGCTCCGCAGCGAGGGACCGGGGTGGCCGACCCGGCGCGGCGAGGCCGGGGACGACGACCCCCCGAGCGCCGCATGAGCGACGGGCCCGCCGGTGCGTCGACCCCGGTCGCCGTGGCCGTGCTGCGGATCTCCACGGCCCTCGTCGTCCTCGCGGTCCTCGGCTACGCCTACGGCCTCCGCCTCGCCGCCGGCGACGGCAACCCGTTCGACTACTTCGGCTACTTCACCAACCAGACGAGCGCCCTCCTCGCCGTCGTGCTCCTCGCGTCCGGCGCGACCGCGATCGCCGGGCTCCGCTCGTCGCCGGCGTTCGATCTCGTCCGGGGCATCGCGACGGCGTCGCTGATCGTGGTCGGCGCGATCTACAACACCCTCGTCCCGGGCACCGGCTCCGCACCGCCTTGGGTCAGCGTGCTCCTGCACGTCGTGCTCCCGCTGCTCGCGGTCCTCGACTGGGCGCTGGTCCCCGACCGCCGCCGGCTGCGCTGGTCCGCCCTGCCCGTTGTCCTGGTCCACCCGCTCGTGTGGCTCGTCGTCGTCCTGATCCGCGGACGCACCGATGGCTGGGTCCCCTACGGCTTCCTGCTGCCCGCGAACGGCACGCCGTCCCTGGTCCTCCACGTCGTCGGCCTCTCCGCCGCCGTGCTCGCAGCGGGAGCGGCGGTGTGGGCGCTCAGCCGCCGTGCCTCGCGCCCAGCAGCTCGTCCACGCGGGTGACGGGCAGCCCGAACGCCTCCGCGACCGCCGCGTTCACCACGTGCCCCTCGTGCGTGCTGAGGCCCTTCGCGAGGGACGGGTCGGCCGTCAGCGCCGCTTCCCACCCGCGGTCGGCCAGAGCCACGACGTAGGGGAGCGTCGCGTTCGTGAGGGCGCGCGTCGAGGTCTCGGGAACGGCGCCGGGCATGTTCGCCACGCAGTAGTAGACGCTGTCGTGCACCGCGAAGACGGGGTCGTCGTGCGTGGTCGGCCGCGAGCCCTCGAAGCAGCCGCCCTGGTCGATCGCGATGTCGACGAGCACGGACCCCGCCTTCATGGCAGCGACCATCTCGTCCGTCACGAGCTTCGGAGCGCGCGCCCCCGGGATCAGGACGGAGCCGACGACCAGATCCGCCCCCGCGACCTGGTCGGCGATCTCGTAGGCCGACGACGTCCGGGTCTGCACGGCGCCGCCGAACCGGTTCTCGAGCTCGCGGAGGCGGGGGAGCGACAGGTCGACGACGGTGACGTCCGCGCCCATCCCGAGGGCGTTGGCCGCGGCGTGCTCTCCGGCGACTCCTCCGCCGATCACCACGACCTTCGCCTTCGGCGTGCCGGGCACTCCGCCGAGGAGGGTGCCGCGGCCGCCGGTCGGGCTCATCAAGTGGTAGGCCCCGACGGTGATCGAGAGGCGCCCTGCGACCTCGCTCATCGGCGAGAGCAGCGGCAGCCGGCGGTCGGGCAGCTGCACCGTCTCGTAGGCGATCGCGGTGGTGCCGGAGGCGAGCAGCGCGTCGGTGCAGTCGCGCGACGCCGCCAGGTGGAGGTAGGTGAAGAGCACCTGACCCGCGCGCATCCGCGGGTACTCCGCCTCGATCGGCTCCTTGACCTTCAGGATCAGGTCCGCCTCGCCCCAGACCTCGTCGGCGTCCGCGGCGAGCCGGGCTCCGGCGGCGGTGAAGTCCTCGTCGCCGAGGTGCGAGCCCAGGCCCGCGCCCGACTGCACGAGCACGTCGTGCCCGCGCCGGACGAGCTCGTGGACGCCGGCGGGCGTCGCGGCGACGCGGCTCTCGTTGTTCTTGATCTCGCTGGGGATCCCGATGCGCATGACGGCTCCTCGACTCGCAGGCGCCCGAGGTGCGGCGCCCGACGCTGGGCGGTGGACGCCGATCCTGCGCCGACGTCGGTCCTATCGTGCGAAGATCGTGTTCCGAACAGATGACGTTCCGCAGGATCATCGAAGATCACCGTCAGATCCGCAGGATCAGCGGTCCGAGGGGGAGTGGAGCCGATGCGACCGAAGGATCTGCACGACCTCGGCGACCTCGACCCCGTCGATCGCACGCTCGTCCGGCTGCTGCGCACGGACGCCCGGACGCCCAACAGCCGGCTCGCCGAGCAGGCGGGCATCGCCGCGTCCACGTGCGTCGCGCGGGTGCGCTCCCTCGTCGACCGCGGCATCATCACGGGCTTCACCGCCGAGCTCGACCCGGCCGCGCTCGGGCTCACGCTGCAGGCCCTGATCAGCGTGAGCATCCGCGTCGGCCAGCGTCAGGCGATCACGCGGTTCGCCGACGAGATCCGGGCGCTGCCCGAGGTCGTCCAGCTGTTCTTCCTCGGCGGCTCCGAGGACTTCATCATCCACGTCGCGGTCCGCGACTCGAACGACGTGCGCGACTTCGTGGTGTCGAACCTGTCGGCGCACCCGGCGGTGGCGTCGACCCGCACGAGCATCGTCTTCGACCACCACCGCAAAGGCCCGGCGGTCCCGGAGTAGCGGGTCAGTGCGCTCCGGGGTTCATCTCGCCGTCGCTGCGCTCGTCCAGCCCGGGGATCCGCTTGACGAGCCCGGGGATGCTCTCCTCCGGGATCTCGATGCGGGTGTCGCGCAGCCGCTGGCGCAGCAGCGCCTCCGGGTCCTCGTCGGGTCGCAGCTGGAGGTCTCCGGCGACCTGGAGCAGGATCCCCTGCACCTTCTCGTCCTCGACCGCGTCGTCGCTGCCGTGCTGGATCGGGTGGTCCTGGGATGCGTTCGTCATGCCTCCATGCTTCCACCCCGCGCGGCGCACGGCGAGCACGTGCGGACGCCCGCGCGGCAGGATGGAGTCATGCCGTTCACCCGCGCCGAGCTCGCCTCGTTCCGCGACCGCACCGTCGAGGACCTGCTGGGGCCCCGCGTCCGGCTCCTGTTCGTCGGCATCAACCCCGGACTTCGGACGGCCGCCACGGGGGCGCACTTCGCCCATCCCGGCAACCGCTTCTACCCGGCGCTGCTCGCGGCCGGGATCCTCGAGCGGCCGATGCGCGTGTCGGAGGGGATGAGCGACGACGACCGGCGCCTCCTGATCGAGCGCGGCATCGGCATCACCAATCTCGCTCCTCGCGCCACCGCCCGCGCCGACGAGCTGACCGCCGACGAGCTCCGCGCGGGAGCTTACCGCCTCGTCGCCACGGTCGAGCGCGTCCGCCCGTCGGTCGTCGCGATGGTCGGCATCACCGCCTTCCGCGCGGCGTTCGGCCGCCGCGCCGCGGAGCAGGGCCGTCAGGAGGAGGGCATCGCCGGGGTCCCGCTCTGGGTGCTCCCCAACCCGAGCGGTCTGAACGCCCACGACACGACGGCCACGCTCGGCCGCGCGTACCGCGAGCCGGCGGTCGCCGCCGGGATCGTGCCGCCGGAGGCCGACGAGGCCGATATCGTCCTGAACAGCACCGACGAGGAATAGCCCGCGTCGCCGGGAGGTTGCAGAAGTCCATGAGTACGCATGAAGTCACGTTCGGAGTCGACACGTTCGGCGACGTCACCCGCGGCGCCGACGGCGCCCTGCTCCCGCACGGCCAGGTGCTGCGCGACGTCGTCGAGGAGGGCGTCCACGCGGATGCCGTCGGCATCGACTTCTTCGGCATCGGCGAGCACCACCGCGCCGACTTCGCGGTCAGCGCGCCCGACGTGGTCCTCGCCGCGATCGCGGGCCGGACCGAGCGCATCCACCTCGGCTCCGCGGTCACGGTCCTCTCCTCCGACGACCCGGTGCGGGTCTACCAGCGCTTCGCGACGCTCGACGGCCTCTCCGGCGGCCGTGCCGAGGTCATCCTCGGCCGCGGCTCCTTCACCGAGTCGTTCCCGCTCTTCGGTCTCGACCTGTCGCAGTACGAGCTGCTCTTCGAGGAGAAGCTGGAGCTGTTCCACGCGCTCGTCGAGGGCGGTCCGGTCACCTGGGAGGGGCGCACCCGCGCCGCGCTGACCCAGCAGAGCGTCTACCCGTCCGTCGAGAGCGGGCGGCGCCTGCGCACCTGGATCGGCGTCGGCGGCAGCCCGGAGTCCGTGGTGCGCGCGGCGCGCTTCGGCTTCCCGCTCGTGCTCGCGATCATCGGCGGCTCGCCCGCGCGGTTCCGCCCCTACGTCGACCTGTTCGGCCGTGCGCTCGACCAGCTCGAGCAGCCCCGGCTCCCGGTCGCCGTGCACTCGCCGGGCTTCGTCGCCGACACCGACGAGGAGGCGCGCGAGCTCTACTTCCCGCACTACAAGGGCATGGCCGACGCCATCGGCCGCGAGCGCGGCTGGTCCCCGCTCACCCCCGAGCGCTTCGCGGAGGAGGCGGGCCCCGACGGCGCCCTGCACGTGGGATCGCCCGAGACCGTGGCCCGCAAGATCGCGAACACGATCGGCGCCCTGGGCATCGACCGCTTCGACCTCAAGTACAGCGCGGGCACCCTCCCGCACGCGGCGATCATGCACAACCTCGAGCTCTACGGGACGCGCGTGATCCCGATGGTGCGCGAGATGCTCGCCGAGGGCTGAGCCGCCGCTCCCGGCCCGTTCAGAGCGGGCGCAGTGCGGGCTCCCATCGGGCACCCGGCCCCCGCCGATATGCTCGAGGACCCGGTGCCCGCACCGCCCCCGACCCCTCCGGAAGACCATGCCCGACAGCCACGCCGCCCGCACGCCCTACGAGGTCCTCGGCGTCCCCGCCACCGCGTCCGACGACGAGCTGAGAAAGGCGTACCGCCGCCTGCTCCGCGAGACCCACCCCGACACGGGCGGGGACGCCGCCTCCTTCCACGCCGTCCAGCTCGCCTGGGAGCGGATCGGCAGCGCCTCCGCGCGGAGCGACTACGACCGCGGTGCTCCCGCTCCGGGTGCGCAGTCGCCGCAATCGCCCTACACCGGCTCGCCCCGCCCGCAGACGGCCTCTGCCGTCCGGGCCCGCTCCTACGGCCACCCGGGCGGAGCAGCGCGCGAGTACTACCTGCGCCTCGTGCGCGAGTGGCTCGGCCGCGGCGTCGACGTCGACGATCCGTTCGACCCCGCGATCGTCCGCTCGGCCCCGCGCGAGGTGCGCAGCTGGCTGGCGAAGGCGCAGGCCGAGGAGGCCACCGCGTCCCTCGTCGCCTCGCTCGGCATCGCGTACACGGTCTGGAACGACGTCGCCGTGGGCGACGGCGGGCTGAAGGTCGACCACGTCGTCCTCGGACCGTCGGGCCTGCTCGCGCTCACCTCGGCAGACTGGGGCGACCCCGTCCGCCTGCGCAAGGGCGAGCTCGAGGGCCCGGGCATCCGGGAGGACGAGAAGCCGATCACGTCGCTGTCCAAGGCGGCGCGGCGCCTCGGCCGCGAGCTCGGCGTCCGCTTCTCGGCGAGCGTGGTGGTGGTGCCGGACGACGGGCTCGAGCAGCCCTACGAGCAGGTCGAGCGGGGCCGCCACCAGGGCGCCGTGGTCATCCGGCGCTCGCTCCTGCCGCAGCTGCTGCGCTCGGGCACGGACGATCGGCTCGGCGGCTACGGCGAGTCGTTCGAGGTCCGCACCCGCGTGCAGAACCGCGTCCGCTTCGTCTGACGCCGCGCTAGCCGCCTCCGCCGAGCCGTGCAAGGGGTTAGCACGCGCCGGGGTGTCCGCGCACGATGGGACGGTGCCCGCGGGCACGCCCCACGAGCGGAACGAGGAGCGACCATGGTGCGATTCGGATACACCCTGATGACGGAGCAGAGCGGACCCAAGCAACTGGTCGGCTACGCGGTCGACGCCGAGCGGCACGGCTTCGAGTTCGCGGTCTCGAGCGACCACTACTCGCCGTGGCTGACCGAGCAGGGTCACGCCTCCTACGCCTGGACGATGCTCGGCGCGGTGGCGCAGGCCACCTCGACCATCGATCTCACGACCTACGTCACCGCCCCCACGATCCGCTACCACCCCGCGGTCGTCGCGCAGAAGGCGGCGACGCTCGCGATCCTCTCGGACGACCGCTTCACCCTGGGCCTGGGCTCGGGGGAGAACCTCAACGAGCACGTGGTCGGCGAGGGGTGGCCCGCGGTCTCGGTCCGCCAGGACATGCTCGAGGAGGCGGTGCACATCATCCGCGCGCTGCACACCGGCGAGCTGGTCACCTGGGAGGGCGAGTACTTCCGCGTCGACTCGGCGCGCATCTGGGATCTGCCCGACGAGCCCGTCGAGATCGGCCTCGCCGTGTCGGGCGAGAAGTCGATCGAGCGCTTCGCCCCGCTGGGCGACCACCTCATCACCACGGAGCCCGACGCCGAACTGATCTCGCAGTGGACCGCGGTCCGCGGAGCGGACGCCGCGCCCTCGCGCACCATCGGCCAGATCCCGATCTGCTGGGCTCCCGACAAGGAGCAGGGCATCGCCCTCGCACACGGGCAGTTCCGCTGGTTCGCCGGCGGCTGGTCCGTGAACGCCGATCTGCCCACCCCGGCGGGCTTCTCCGGAGCGTCGAAGTTCGTCCGTCCCGAGGACGTCGCCGAGCAGATCGCCTGCGGCCCCGATCTCGACGAGCTGGCCGAGAGCTTCGTCCCCTACATCGAGGCGGGCTTCACCGACATCGCCCTGGTGCAGGTCGGGGACGAGCTCCAGCAGCGCTTCCTCGACGAGGCGGCCGATGGCCTCCTCGAGCGGCTGCGGGCCCTCGCGCCGTGACCCTCAGAAGCCGCGCAGGCGTTCGATCTCGCGGCGGTCGCGCTTCGTCGGCCGCCCGGCACCCCGGTCGCGCTCGATGATCGCGGGCGCCGACTCGCGCGGCGGGGGCGGCGGAGTGAGATCCTCCGCGCACTCCGCGGCGATCGGCGCGCCGACGCGCTTCACGATCAGGCCGCGCACGATCAGCCGCCGGTCGAACCCGGCGATGCGCGCGCGGACCTCGTCGCCGACCTTCACGGTCTGCGCCGCCTTCGCGCGCTCGCCGTTCACGCGGATGTGGCCGGCGCGCGCCGCCGAGGTCGCGGCCGAGCGCGTCTTGTACACGCGGACCGCCCACAGCCAGGCGTCCACGCGCACGGCGCCGGTGACCGGGATCTGCATCCCACCAGTCTACGAACCCGAGCACGACGCGGTCCTCCCGGACCGCCCGACAAGGAGAACCTCATGAGCACCGACGGCATCAACACCGGATCGAACCCCAACGGCAGCACCTACACCGGCCAGGAGAACGCTCCCGTCGCGGAGGGCACCGCGACGAGCACCGCGGCCGGCACGTCGGCCGACGTGGGGATGAGCACGACGAGCGCCCGCTCCTCCGAGGGCGGCACCGGCGTCCCCACCCGTGGTGCACCGCCGCACAGCGGTCTGCCGTCCGAGCTGCGCGACACGCCCTTCGAGCACGCCGGAGGCACCTTCTCCCTCGTCCCGTCGGGCCACGAGGAGTGGCAGGTCCGCCACCCCGACGGTCGCGCGGTCGGCAAGCTGGCCGTCATCTCGCACTCCGGCGAGGAGTCGGAGGCCGTGTTCGTCTCCAGCCGACTCGGCTCCGAGGACGCCGTCGCCGAGGGCACCGACTGGCGCGGCCTGGTCTCAGCCGTCATCAACGACGAGGCCGCGGATCAGCGCGAGGGCGTCGATCTCGATCCGGCCGCCGTCCGCGTGCGCGGCGGCATGATCAGCCGCACGACGACGGACGTCACCGACCTCTCCTGAGCGTCCTGAGCACTCGGCCCCGGATCGATCTCGACGTCAGCGGGCGAGCAGCGCCGCGTTGATCCGGGCCGACAGGGCCTGGTCGACGCGGCGCTCCCGTCCGTCGACGGCGCGGATCGGGGCGGCGTTGCGCGCGCTCGAGACCAGCCACGCGGCGTCAGCGGCCTCCAGGTCCTCCCCGCGCAGAGCGCGGACGGCGCCGTCCAGCCCGAGTCCCGGGGCCAGCGCGAAGAGGTCCGCCTGCGTCGTCCCGGGCAGGAGCCCGAGGCTCGGCGGCGGAGTCAGCAGAACGCCGTCCGAGAGCAGCACGAGGTTCGACGTCGGACCCTCCAGCAGATAGCCGTCGCTCGAGACGAACAGGGCGTCGTCGGCTCCGCGGCGCGCCGCCTCCCGGGCGGCCGCGCGGTTCACCGCGTACGACAGCGTCTTCGCCCCGGCGAGCAGCCACGGCGACGTCTCGCGCACGTCGGAGCGGAGGCCGCGGTCCAGCAGCACGATGCGCACCCCGTCCCGCCTCGCGGAGGTGAAGTCCGGGCTCGTCTGCACGAAGACGACGCCCGTGGGCCGCCCGGTGCCCTCGAGGCCGCGAGTCAGGATCGTCTTCACCATCGCCTCCGGCACCGGGGGGTGCGCGGCGACCGCGGTCCCGATCGCGAGGAGCCACGCCTCGCGGTCCGGCGCGGGCAGCTCCAGCATCCGCGCCGAGCTCGCGAAGCGGTCGAGGTGGGCGTCGAGCGCCTGCAGCCGGCCGTCGACCAGGTTGATCGTCTCGAAGACGCCGTCGCCCCGGGTGAAGCCCAGGTCGGTGACGTCGATGCCGCCCACTCCGCTCGGGTCCACGACGACGGAGGACGGGAGCCCGCGGGCCGGCGCCTCGGCGGACGGGCGATCGAGCAGGACGAGGGTCTCAGCAGGCATGGGCGGTGCGGTCCTTCCGGGCGGAGCGGCGGGTGGCGGGGCGGGGCAGGAGCACGATCACGAGCAGGGCGCCCAGGAGCGACCCGAGCCCGTTCGACACGAGATCGCGGACGTCCGCGACGCGCGACGGCAGCCAGAGCAGCTGGATCGTCTCGACGAGCACCGAGACGCCGAGCCCCATCAGCGCGGCGAGGAGGCGACGGCGAGGGGGGAGCTGCGCGGCGAGCAGGGCGCCCAGCGGCACGAGCATCAGCACGTTGGCGGTGAACTCGGCGACGTCGTAGTCGAACCACGCGGTCAGCGGAGTGGACCCGAGGAACGCGATGATCGAGCGCACGAGCTCCGACGGCTCACCGGCCGGGTACGGGGCCGGCGTCAGCGTGATCAGCGCGATCACGCCGATCCAGAGCACGGTCGCGAGACGGAGGACTCCCGAGCGGCGCATCGTCCGATTCTGCCAGTCACGCGGCGTCCCGCCGTCCGGCTCGCCCGGCGCGGTGTGCCAGGCTGGAGGGCATGACCGGCAACGACAGCGGCGGCGACGCCGCCCTTCCGCGCCACCCCTTCGACGCGTCGCTCGGCGACGGCTGGGTCGAGATCGGGGACGGGCGCCGGTTCTGGGGCCGCTTCGGCGCCGCCGGACTGCTGCTGCGCGATCCCGACGGCCGGATCCTCCTGCAGCACCGCGTCGCGTGGAGCCACTTCGGCGGCACGTGGGGTCTGCCCGGAGGCGCTCGGCACCCGGAGGAGAGCGCGTTCGAGGCGGCACTGCGCGAGTCGGCCGAGGAGGCGGGCGTCCCGGTCGGGATCGTCGTGCCCGACGCCGCGAGCGTCGTGACCATCGGTCCGTGGAGCTACACGACGGTCCTCGCGCACGCGCTCGAGCACTTCGAGCCCGTGATCACCGACGCCGAGAGCACCGAGCTGCGCTGGGTCGCTCCGGACGACGTGGACTCGCTCCCGCTCCACCCGGGCTTTGGCGCCTCCTGGAGCGGGCTCCGCGACCTCGGCGCCGCGCTCCCGGTGCTCGTCGTCGACGCCGCGAACGTCGTCGGCTCCCGGCCCGACGGATGGTGGCGCGACCGCGCCGGAGCGGCCGAGCGCCTCCTGCTCGGCCTCGCCCGGCTGAGCGCCGAGGGGCTGCCCGGGGCCGTGCTCGGCGTCGACGCCGACCGGGTCTGGCCGCTGATCGCGGTCGTGCTCGAGGGAGCCGCGCGGGACGCGGACACCGACACGGCCCTGGCCGCCGCCGTGCCGGGCCGCCTCCGCATCGAGTCGGCCGAGGGCTCCGGCGACGACGCGATCGTCGCCCTGGTCGCGGGTCTGCACGCCCCGGCCCGCGTCGTCACCGCCGACCGCGGGCTCGTATCCCGCATCGAGGAGCTGGGCGCGAGCGCCGTCGGGCCGCGCACGCTGCTCGACCGCCTCGCCGCGGAGGACCGGCCGGGCCACCGGGAATAGCCCGGCGCCGTCGGGGGTTGGATCCGGCATGGCTACGACTGCGATGACCCTCGACTCCCACGACGAGACCGTCTCCGACGGCATCGTCCTCATCGACTTCTGGGCGGCCTGGTGCGGCCCGTGCCGCCAGTTCGCCCCGGTCTTCGAGGCGTCGAGCGACAAGAACTCCGACATCGTCTTCGCGAAGGTCGACACGGAGGACCAGCAGCAGCTCGCCGCGAGCTACGGCATCTCCTCCATCCCGACCCTCGTCGTCTACCGCGACGGCATCCCGCTGATGGCGCAGCCCGGCGCCCTCCCCGCTCCCGCGCTCGACAACCTGATCGAGCAGGTCCGCGGCCTCGACATGGTCGAGGTGCGCCGCCAGTACGACGAGGCGAAGGCCGCTCAGGCGGCGGCCGGCCCCGAGCAGTTCGCCGACGGCGCCCAGATCTGATCCGGACGGATCCGATCGCGACAGCGGCCGGCTGATCCGAGCACGAACGACGGAACCCCCGCCGACCGGATGGTCGCGGGGGTTCCGTCGTTCGGCAGTGTCCGATCAGCCCGTGTTCTGCAGGCCGGCCGCGACGCCGTTGACGGCCAGCAGCAGCAGGCGCTGGTTCTGCTCGGTGCCCGATCCGCCCGGGTCCGTGCGCAGCGCGCGGAGGGCGCGCAGCTGCAGGAGCGACAGCGCGTTGACGTAGGGCGTGCGCAGGCGCACGGCGCGGCCCAGCACCCGGTGCCCGGTGAGCAGGCTCTCCTCGCCGGTGATCGAGAGCACCCAGCGACGAGTGCGCTCCATCTCGTCGAGCACCAGGCCCGCGAGGTCCTCCCGCGAGTCGAGGGCCAGGTAGCGGCGGGCGATGCCCTCGTCGGTCTTCGCGAGCGACATCTCGACGTTGTCGATCATCGTGGTGAACAGCGGCCACGACGAGTACGCCGAGCGCAGCAGCTCCAGGTCGCCGACCGCCTCGAGGGCGCTGCCGAGACCGAACCAGCCGGTGAGGTTCACCCGGGCCTGGGTCCAGGCGAACACCCACGGGATCGCCCGCAGGTCCTCGAGCGACTCGACCGAGAGGCCGCGTCGGGCGGGGCGCGAGCCCAGCGCGAGCAGTCCGACCTCCTCCTGCGGAGTGACCCGGGCGAACCACGGCGCGAAGCCGTCGGCCTTCACGAGCTCGAAGAAGCGCTTGCGCGACTCGCGGTCCATCGTCGCCGCGACGTCGCGGAAGCGGTCGGCCGCCTCGGCGTTGCGGTCGCCCACCGAGGGGGAGGAGGCGAGGAGCGTCGCCCCCGCCACCTGCTCGATGTGCCGCGTCGCGATGTCCGGGTTGCCGTAGCGCGCGAAGATCACCTCGCCCTGCTCGGTCAGCTTGAAGCGGCCGTCGACGGATCCCGGGGGCTGGGCCAGGACGGCGCGGTTGGCGGGTCCGCCGCCGCGGCCGAGCGCCCCTCCACGGCCGTGGAACAGCGTGAGCACGATGCCCTCGTCCTCGGCCCACTGCGCGATCCGCGCCTGGGCGTCGTAGAGCGCGAGGGTCGCCGAGACCGGTCCGACGTCCTTCGACGAGTCGGAGTAGCCGAGCATGACCTCGAGGCGGTTCCCGGTCTCGTCGAGGCGCTTGCGCACCTGCGGCAGCCGGATCATCTCGGCGAGGATGTCCGTCGACGCGTCCAGGTCGGCGAAGGTCTCGAAGAGCGGGACGGCGTCGATGACCGGGGGGTGCCCCTCCGTCGCCGCCTCGGCGAGTTCGAACACGGTCCGCAGGTCGTCCGAGGACTGCGTGAACGAGACGATGTAGCGCCGCGCGGCGTTCACGCCGAAGCGCTCCTGCACCGTGGCGATCGCGCGGAAGACGGCGAGCACCTCCTCGCTGCGCTCGTCGAGCTCCCCGCCGGCCTCGATGGCCGCGATCGTCTCGCGGTGCACCTTGGAGTGCTGGCGCACCTCGATCTCGGCGAGGTGGAAGCCGAAGGTCTCGACCTGCCAGATCATGTTCTGCAGGTCGCCGTACGCGGAGCGGGCGTCGCCGGCCGCCACGAGCGACTCCTGCAGCGTGCGCAGGTCGCTCATCAGCTCGGCGGCGGCGGAGTAGGCGAGCCGCCCGCCGGAGCGCGTCGCGGCGAGCCGCTCGGCCGCGAAGAGCAGCACGCGGCGGTGCGTCTCGTTGGGGGAGCGGTCGGCGATGTCGGCCGCGAGCTCGGGCGCCCGCTCGGTGCAGGCCGACCAGAGGGCGAGGACGGCCTCCGAGGGCGGCGTGGTCGCGGCGTCGAGGGTCAGAGCCCGGCCCACGCGGCGCGCGACCCGCTCGAGGCCCATCAGCACGTGCTCGGAGGCGATGCCGACGGCCTCCAGGGTCGTCTCGGCGGTCACGAACGGGTTCCCGTCGCGGTCGCCGCCGATCCAGGTGCCGAGCCGCACGAACGCGGGGGCGATCGGGGCGCGGGTGCCGGAGGCCTCGCCGAGGAGCGCGTCGTCGAGGCGGCGGTAGACGCGGGGGAGGACCGAGAAGAGCGACTCGTCGAAGACGCTCATGGCCGTGCGCACCTCGTCCAGCGGCGACGGCTTCGACTCGCGCAGCGGCGCGGTGCGCCACAGCGTGTCGACGTCGGCCAGCAGGCGGCGGCGGTTCTCGAGCAGCACCACGCCGCCCGTGCGCGGGTCGTCGCGCTGCTCGAGCAGCGCGCTGATGCGGCGGATGGTCGAGGCGACCGCGCGGCGGCGGGCCTCGGTGGGGTGCGCGGTGAGCACCGGGCGGAACTCGAGGCGGGAGAGGCGGTCGAAGGCCTCCTCCTCGCCGAGCTCGGCCGTGAGGGTGGCGATCGACGCGGTGATCGAGTCCTCCGGGGACTGCGCGCCGGCGTCGGCCTCGCGCTTGCGGAGCACGCGGACGCGGTGGAACTCCTCCGCCACGTTCACCAGGTGGAAGTAGCACGTGAAGGCGCGCGCCACCTCCTCGGCCCGCTCGGCCGAGAGCGAGGCGACGAACGCCTCCGCGTCGGCCAGGTCCTCGGGTCTCCCGCTGTCGTACGCGCTGATCGTCAGTGCGCGCAGGCGCTCCACGTCGGTGTACAGGGACGGGTCCCCGGACTCGCGGAGCACCTGGCCGAGGAGCTCGCCCAGGAGGTGGACGTCCGCACGGATGCGGTCGTCCAGGGGCGGCGCGACGGTGCCGTCGGCGGAGGAGGGGGCGGGTGCTGCGGTCGCGGCTGGCGCGTCGGAGATCGGAGGCACGTGAGAGACATTAGCGGCGGTGCGTCTCCGGGAGATGACGCCCCGGTCCCTTTTCGGAATGGAATGATCGGAGGTGTGACCGTGACACCCGCACCCTCAGCGCCCGCCGTCCAGACCGAGCAGGCCGCGCCCCACGTCGTCGTGCTCTTCGGAGCGGTCGGCGATCTGGCCCGGCGCAAGCTCATCCCCGGCATGGCGCACCTCGCGCTGTCCTCCCTCGCGCCGGACGTCCGGATCGTCGGGACCTCCCTCGAGGAGCACGACGACGAGTCGTTCCGCGCCTTCGCGAAGCTGGCGTACGACGAGTTCGGCAGCCGCTCGCTGACCCGCGCCCAGTGGGACGAGTTCGCCTCGAAGCTCTGCTACGTGCCGCAGTCGGCGGGTCCGGCCGCACTGGCCGAGGCCGTGAAGACCGCCGAGAAGGAGCTGGGCCCCGACGTGAGCCGGCTGCACTACCTCAGCGTGCCGCCCAAGGCCGCGCTGTCGGTCGTCCGGATGCTCGCCGAGGCCGGCCTCGTCGAGCGCTCCCGCATCATCATGGAGAAGCCCTTCGGCGTCGACCTCGAGAGCGCCGTCGTCCTCAACGCCGAGCTGCACGAGACGTTCGACGAGGAGCAGATCTTCCGGATCGACCACTTCCTGGGCAAGGAGCCGGCGCAGAACATCCTCGCCTTCCGCTTCGCCAACGGCCTCTTCGAGCCGATCTGGAACCGCAACTTCATCGACCACGTCCAGATCGACATCCCCGAGAAGCTGACGCTGGACCGCCGCGCCGAGTTCTACGAGTCGACCGGCGCCTACAAGGACATGGTCGTCACGCACCTCTTCCAGGTCCTCGCGTTCATGGCGATGGAGCCGCCGACGGCGCTCGAGCCGCAGGCCATCAGCGAGGAGAAGAACAAGGTCTTCCGCTCGATGCGCCCGCTGAACCCCGAGAACGTCGTGCGCGGCCAGTACATCGGCTACCGCGAGGAGCCTGGCGTGGCCCCCGACTCCGAGACCGACACCTTCGTCGCCCTCAAGTGCGAGATCGACAACTGGCGCTGGGCGGGAGTGCCGTTCTACCTCCGCACCGGCAAGCGCATGGCCGAGGGCCAGCGCATCATCTCGATCGCGTTCCGCGAGCCCCCGAAGAGCATGTTCCCGCAGGGCTCCGGAGTCGGCGCCCACGGGCCGGACCACCTAACGTTCGACCTCGCCGACGCCTCCAAGGTCTCGCTGTCGTTCTACGGCAAGCGCCCGGGACCCGGCATGCGCCTGGACAAGCTCAGCATGCAGTTCGCGCTGCAGGAGACCGACCGCGCGGGCGACGCCCTCGAGGCCTACGAGCGGCTGATCCTCGACGCCATGCGCGGCGACCACACCCTCTTCACGACCGCCGAGGGCATCGAGCGGCTGTGGGAGGTGTCGGCCCCCCTGCTCCAGGACCCGCCGCCCGTCCGCCTCTACGCGCCGGGCTCCTGGGGGCCGAACGCGATCCACCAGCTGATCGCGCCGCACGCCTGGCGCCTGCCGTTCGAGCGGGTCTGGCGCGACAAGCGCTGACCGCGCGCCGGGGGCCCGCCCGTAGGCTGGGCGCATGGCGCGCACGGGGGAGGACCGGATCTGGACGGTGCCGAACGTCCTGAGCATGGTCCGCCTCGCCCTGGTGCCGGTCTTCCTCGTCCTCGTGATCGAGGGGGAGGACGCGCTGGCGCTGCTCACCCTCGTGGTGTCGAGCCTCACCGACTACCTCGACGGCTGGATCGCGCGCCGCTTCGACCAGATGACGCGCCTCGGGCGGATCCTCGATCCGGCCGCCGACCGCCTCTACATCTTCGCGACCGTGCTCGGCCTGGCCTTCCGCGAGCTCGTGCCGTGGTGGCTGGTCGCAGTGCTCGTCGCCCGCGATCTGATGCTCGTCGTGCTCGCGGTGATCCTCGCGAACACGGGGTACGGTCCGCTGCCCGTGCACCACCTGGGCAAGTTCGCCACCTTCTGCCTGTTCTACGCGCTGCCGCTGATCATGCTGGGGCAGGCGTTCCCGGCCCTCGCGCCGGCCTCGCTGCCGATCGCGTGGGCCTTCGCGCTGTGGGGCGCGTTCCTGTACTGGTGGGCCGGCGTCGTCTACGCCGTGCAGACCGCCGGGCTCGTCCGGGGGGTGCGCGACGCGAAGTCCGGGTCCGGCGCCCGCCCGGATTCCGATACGCTGAACGGATAGGAGGTACGTCTTGGTCGAGCCCGTCCGTGGAGCATCATCCACCGAACCGCTGAAGTCCGAGTCCGTCGAGCCCTCGACGGACACGACGCTCACGTTCACCGACGACATCGGTGCGCAGCTCGCTGCGCTCGACAACCGCGCCTCCCGCGAGGAGGCCGAAGCGGTGCGCGCGCTGCCCTCGGGATCCGCACTGCTGGTGGTCCGCCGCGGTCCCAACACCGGGGCGCGCTTCCTCCTCGACACCGATTCGACCACGGTCGGCCGCCACCCCGACGCGGGCATCTTCCTCGACGACGTCACCGTCTCGCGCCGCCACGCGGAGTTCGTCCGTCGCGGCACCGGCTTCGAAGTCCGCGACCTCGGCTCGCTCAACGGCACCTACTTCGACGGCGTGCGCATCGAGTCCGCACTCCTCACCGACGGCTCCGAGGTGCAGGTCGGCAAGTTCCGGCTCACCTTCTACGCGTCCCGCGCCGACCTCGTCGCCGCTCCGGACGCGTAGACCGTGGGGCGATCCACCGCCCGGGCGCTCGCGTCCGGTCCGGCCGCTCTGCTGAGCATCGGGCAGGTCCTGTCCCGGCTGACGACCGAGTTCCCGGACGTCACCCCGTCCAAGCTGCGCTTCCTCGAGGAGCAGGGACTCGTGTCGCCCGCCCGCACCGAGTCCGGCTACCGCAAGTTCTCCTCGGCCGACGTCGAGCGCCTGCGCATGATCCTGGCGCTCCAGCGCGACCACTACCTCCCGCTGAAGGTCATCCGGGGCTACCTGGACGACGTCGACGCGGGCCGCGAGCCCGTGCTCCCGAGCGGAGTGGGCGGCGCCCCCGCCTCGCTCCTCGCTCCTGCCACGCGGCTCACCCGCGATCAGCTCGCGCAGGAGGCGGGCGCGAGCACCGCGCTCCTCCAGGAGGCGATCTCCGCCGGCCTCGTGCGCGGCGGCGAGTTCTACGGCGAGGAGGCCGTGACGACCCTCAAGGCCCTCGTCGAGCTCGGCCGCTCGGGCATCGAGCCGCGCCACCTCCGACCGCTGCGCGTCGCCGTGGAGCGCGAGATGTCGCTGATCGAGAGCGTCGTCGCCTCCAGTGCGCGCCGGGGCGACGCCTCCGGTTCCGCGGGAGCCGCCGAGAACGCGATGGGGCTCGCGGCACAGCTGGGCACCATCCGCCAGGCGATGGTCCGCAGCGCCCTCACGCGGATCTCGCGCTCCTGATCCGACCGTCGAGACGACACGCCGCGGCCCGGGAGCCGATGTCGTTTACTCGGCACCCCCGGGTGAGTACCGTAGGGAGCGCGTTCGGACGATCCGGCGTTTCGGATCCGGAAGGCCACGGGATGAGAGAAGTCAGCCGCGACGTCAGCGGCCAGCGCGACCTCGTCCTGTTCACCGACGGACTGCCCGATCTCGACGCGCACGCGGGCTACCGTGGCGCCGTCGCCGCACGTGCCGCGGGCATCACCTACCGCCAGCTCGACTACTGGGCGCGCACCGAGCTCGTCGAGCCCACGGTGCGAGGGGCCTCCGGCTCGGGCACGCAGCGCCTCTACGGATTCCGCGACATCCTCGTGCTCAAGCTCGTGAAGCGGCTCCTCGACACCGGCATCTCGCTCCAGCAGATCCGTACGGCCGTCAACCAGCTCCGCGAGTCCGGGGTCGACGACCTCGCGCAGACCACGCTGATGAGCGACGGGGCGAGCGTCTACCTCTGCACCTCCAACGACGAGGTCATCGACCTCCTCAGCCGCGGACAGGGCGTCTTCGGCATCGCCGTCGGCAAGGTGCTCCGCGAGGTCGAGTCCAGCCTCGTCGACCTCGGCGACCAGTCCGTCGATCCCTCGGACGAGCTCGCTCAGCGCCGCGCCTCCCGCAAGGTCGGCTGACCGCCGCTCCGAACACCTGCGCAGGCACCCGCCTGCCCCTGCTGATCGAGTAGCCCGAGCAGCGGGCGTATCGAGATCCACCAGCGCCAGCAGTCGCCATCGCCGCGCCGACCAGCCCGCCCGACGACGGCGCCGCAGCCGGAGCTGCGACGCCGTGATCGAGGAGGGAGGGGGAGCCCCTACTTCGCCGCCGGAACCTGCTCGCCGATGCGGCCCGTGCGGATGACCCGGTCGAGCAGCAGGTCGAAGTTGTGCGCCATCTCCTGCGCGCTCTCGCCGGGCCACACGTGCACCGGCTTCGCCGCGCCCTGCGCCTGCTGGAGCGACGTGCGCTCGGGCAGCTGAGGGCTGAGGACCAGGGGGCCGAACATGTCGCGCAGCTCCTTGATCCGGAACTGGTGCTCGAGCGACTGCACGCGGGCGCGGTTCACGATGATGCCGAGCGGCTGGAGCCGGGGGCTCAGGCCGCGCCGGATCTCCTCGATGGCGCGCAGAGCGCGGTCGGCCGCGGCCACCGAGAAGAGGCCGGGCTCGGTGACGACGGCGACGCGGTCGCTCGCCGCCCACGCGGTGCGCGTGAGGGCGTTGAGCGAGGGGGCGCAGTCGATGAGCACGAGGTCGTAGTCGGCCTCGACGCTCGCGAGCGCCTCCTCCAGCTTCCAGATGTCGCGGATGCTCGGGTGGGGTCCGTCGAAGTTGATCGCGGACGGACTGCCGATCAGCACGTCGATCGTGCCGTGGTGCTCCTTCGTCCAGCCCGAGGGGGCGATCGCCGAGCGGACGATCTTCTCCTTCGGCGACGTGAGCACGTCGGCGATGTTCAGATGACCGGCGACATTGATGTCCATCCCGGTGGAGACGTCGGACTGCGGGTCGAGGTCGACCACGAGCGTTCGCAGACCCTTGGAGAACGCGGCGGACGCGAGGCCGAGGGTCACCGTGGTCTTGCCGACGCCGCCCTTGAGGGAGCTCACGCTGAGTACATGCATGGCTGGTTACTTTACTTTCACCAAGGGGGGAGAACCTAACCGTTCCCTGCGCGCCGACCCGGTCGCAGGTCGTCCCGGCGCCTCCTAGCAGTCGGGACCAGCGCACTCCAAGGCCCGGCGCCTCGGAAGGGGGCGCCGGTACACTGACCGCAAGCGGAAGGAGGCTCGTTCGCATGGATGAGCGCAACGACGAACAGCCCGACACCGGCACCGGACCCGTTCCCCGCACCGCGCTCGACGCGGCGAGGGACTCGGCGCAGTACGTGCCGCGCGCCAGCGACACCGCACCGACGCGGATTCCGGACGGTGTCCGGCTGGATCCGCCCGCCCCTCCGCTGCGCCGCTCGACCGCTCCGGCGCCCGTCGACGACGACTCCGTCGACGTGGGGACCCTGGGCATCCCGTCCGCGCCCGCCTCCCGCTCCGCCGGGATCCTCCCGCCCGAGCCCGCTCCGACCGACCCGGGCGGAGCCGTCCGCCCCGTCTC
>NZ_JAMRYM010000064.1:0-21852 GCF_023743255.1 Rathayibacter rubneri
TGTGGAGGATCGAGTCGCGGCGAGCGCCGCGGTGCCCGGATCAGGGAGCCGCTGGCGCCGACCGGTGCGGCGGGACGCGGTCGCTCCGCCACTCCGTCGTGAGCTCCTCGCCACGGTCGAAGGCGGCCTGCTCGCGGTCGCGCAGCTCGACCCGGCGGATCTTGCCCGAGATGGTCTTGGGCAGCTCCGCGAACTCGAGCCGGCGCACGCGCTCGAAGGACGACAGCACCTCGCGGGTGTGCGCGAAGATCGAGGCGGCCGTCTCGGCGGTGGGCTCCCAGCCCTCGGCGAGCGCGACGTAGGCCTTCACGATGCTCTGGCGCACCGCATCCGGAGCGGGCACGACCGCCGACTCGGCGACGGCGGGGTGCTGCAGCAGCACGCTCTCGACCTCGAACGGCGAGATCTTGAAGTCGGAGGACTTGAAGATGTCGTCGGTGCGGCCGACGAACGTGATGGTGCCGTCGACGGCGCGCACGGCGACGTCACCCGTGTGGAAGTAGCCGTCGGCGCGGGCGAGCGCGGTGCGCTCCTCGTCGCCGTGGTACCCCGACATGAGGTTCACGGGCTCGGTCGAGAGGTCGAGGCAGATCTCGCCGGTCGACGCGCTCTCGCCCGTGAGGGGATCGATCAGCGCGATCGCGACACCGGGCAGCGGGCGGCCCATCGCCCCGGGCACGATCTCGGCACCGGGCGGGTTCGCGATGATCGCGGTGGTCTCGGTCTGGCCGTAGCCGTCGCGGATCCCGAGTCCCCACCTGCGCTCGATCGTGGCGATGACCTCGGGGTTCAGCGGCTCGCCGGCCGAGAGGATCTCGGTCAGCGCGCGCGGCTTCGCGCCGAGCTCGGACTGGATCAGCATCCGCCACACGGTCGGCGGGGCGCAGAAGGTGGTGACTCCCGCACGGTCGAGCTGCTCGCGCAGCGCCGTGGGCGAGAAGCGGCTGTAGTTGTAGACGAAGACCGTCGCCTCGGCGTTCCACGGCGCGAAGAAGCAGCTCCACGCGTGCTTCCCCCAGCCGGGGGAGCTGATCGCGGAGTGGACGTCGCCGGGCTGCACGCCCAGCCAGTACATGGTGCTGAGGTGCCCGACGGGGTACGACTCGTGCGTGTGGACGACCATCTTGGGCCGGGACGTCGTGCCCGAGGTGAAGTAGATCAAGCACGGGTCGGTGCTCTCGACGACCACCGCCGGGCTGATGCCGAAGGGCTCCGCGGAGTCGGCGTAGTCGAGCCAGCCGTCGACCGCCCCGCCGACCGAGATGCGGCCGAAACCGCCCTCCACGTCGTCGAACTTCGCGGTCTCGGAGACGTCGGCGATCACGTGCGCGACCTCGCCGCGCTCGAGGCGGTCGGCCAGGTCGGCCGGCGAGAGGAGCGTCGTGGTGGGCAGGATGACCGCGCCCAGCTTCATGATCGCGAGCATCGACTCCCAGAGCTCGACCCGGTTGCCCAGCATGAGCATCACGTGATCGCCCTGCTCGACGCCGACCGAGTGCAGCCAGGTGGCGACCTCGTCCGAGCGCCAGCGCATCTCGTCGAACGAGACCTTCTGCTCCGAGCCGTCCTCCTCGACGATCCACAGCGCGGTCCGCTCGTTGCCGATCGCGATCGCGTCGAACCAGTCGACGGCCCAGTTGAAGCGGGGGCCCACGTCGGGCCAGCGGAAGGCCTCGGTCGCGGCGGCCGCGTCGGTGCGGTGCTGGAGCAGGGTGTCGCGCGCGGCGCGGAAGCTCCCGGTGGGATTCATGGACTCATTCTCCCCCGCCGCGCGGCGCACCCCACCCGGTCAGTACTTGATGGACTGGCCGCCGTCGATGGGGAGGACGACCGCGTTGACGTAGGCGGCGTCGTCCGAGAGCAGGAACGCGACGACCGAGGCGATCTCGGCGGCCTCTCCGTAGCGCTTGGTCGGGTTGACCTGGATGAACTCCTCCGCCGCCTTGCGCGGGTTCTCGGGGTCGAGCTGCTTCATCGAGTTCTCGACCATGGGGGTCCAGATGGCGCCGGGGGCGATCGCGTTGATGCGGATGCCGTACTGGCCGTACTCGATGCCGGAGTTGCGGGTGAGGCCGACGACGCCGTGCTTGGCGGCCGCGTAGCCGGACTGGTTGCCGATGCCGGTGATCCCGCCGACGCTCGCGGTGTTCACGACCATGCCGGAGCCCTGCTCGCGCATGACCTTGAGGACCTTCTCGAGGCCGAGGAACACGCCGCGCAGGTTGATCGCGACGACCTTGTCGAACTCGGCGGCGGTGAAGTCCTCGGTGAGGTTCTGCCGACCCTCGATGCCCGCGTTGTTGAAGAAGCCGTCGATGCGGCCGAAGTGCTCGAGGGTGGCGGCGACGTAGGCGTCGACGTCCTCCTCCTGCGACACGTCGGCGGTGACCGTGAGGATCTCGGCGTCGGGGACGACCGCGGTCACGGCCTCGACGGAGGCGGCGAGGCCCTCCTCGGAGATGTCGACGAGGGCGAGCTTCGCGCCCTCCTCGGCGAGGCGGACGGCGGCGGCGCGGCCGAGTCCGGACCCGCCGCCGGTGATGAGGACGACGCGATCGGTGAAGCGCTGCGTGGTGGACGGCTGCGTGGTGGACGGCTGCGTGGTGGACGGCTGCGTGGTGGACATGGGGAACCTCCTGCTCGATGAGCGAAGGGGTCGGCGGGGCCGGCGAGTCCGGCTCCGTGCTCGTTCACGGACGCCCTTCGACTCGCTCCCAAGTGTTGCTCGGTTTTCTGGGTGGCGGCTCCGTGCCGGGGTGCGGCGTCGCTCCAGCCGACCCTGGCAAGGGCCGCAGAGACCGTCCCGCCGGACGCCGACCTCGGGTAGACCGGAAGGACCGAGACGGACAGGGGGATCCGCGATGGTGATGAGAAGGACGACCACGACAGGGGCCGCGACGATGCTCGCGGTGCTCGCGCTGGCGGGCTGCACGGCACCGGCCGAGGAGGCGGCGACGCCGACCGCGACGGCCACGGCCACGGCCACGTCGACTCCGACTCCGGGTCCGATCGGACCGCTGGATCTGCCGGAAGGTCAGACGGCGGCGGTCACCTGGACCGACCGGATCGGGGCTCCGGAGCCGCAGACCGTCCGCCTGGTGGGCGAACCGCTCTCGATCCGCCTCGCCGTCGCCTGCGACACCGCGGACGCGGAGGTGACCGTCGAGATCGAGGGCCTGATGACCAGCGGCTCGAAGTGCTTCTCCGACGAGGGCATCACGCGCGGCGACCCGAACGAGGGCAACGGCGCGAGCATGCAGATCTCCGTCGACCAGGACGCCCGCATCGTCGTCACGACCGTACCGGCGGACGCCCGCTGGTCGGGAACCGTGTCGACCGGACCGCGGACGGTGCCGGCTCCGGGCTGAGGCGGCGTCAGCCCAGCGGCACGCCCAGAGCGCTCATGAACGGCACGGCGTCGACCGCCTCGCCGTCGACGCGGGTCTCGAAGTGCAGGTGGCAGCCGGAGGAGGCGCCCGTGCTCCCGAGGAGCGCGATCACGTCGCCGGCGGCGACCGTGTCGCCCACGTCGACGAGCAACTCGCTGTTGTGGGCGTAGCCGGTCTCGATGCCGCCGCCGTTGTCGATCAGGATCCAGTTGCCGTAGGTGCCGAAGTACGTCGACTCCTCGACGACGCCGCCCGACGCCGCGACGATCGGGGTGCCGCACGAGGCGGCGAGGTCGGTGCCCTTGTGGAACAGGTTGACGCCCGAGACCGGTGCGTCGGGGCGCGGGCCGTAGCTGCTGCTGATGCGACCGGACACCGGGATCATCCAGCTGCCGGAGGCGCCGTCCGCGGCGGCGGTCGACTCGCCCGCTCCGGCGGTGATCGCGTCGAGCGACTCGGTGGGCACGAGGACCTCGGGCTTCGCCTCGGCGGCGAAGGCGTCACGGGTGACGGTGTGCTGCACGGCGCCGGCCGCGACGAAGCTCTGCGGGCGGGCGGCCGCCACGGCACTCGTCGTGTCGCGCACGACCTCGGGGTCGGTGGCGCCCTCGACGGCGAAGGCCGGCATGGTCGTGGTGACCGCGATGCCGACGACGAAGGTCATGGCCGCCATCGCGGAGGCGCGGGGCTTAGACGGCCGACGGGAGGCGCGACGTCCGGCGGTGCGCTGGGCCTCGTGCTGGGCGCGCAGCTGGCGCCGGGTCGGCAGAGCGGTGGAGCTGTCGGTCTGCCCGACTCCCCGGGGGGACGGGGTCGGGGCGAGATCCTCGTGGTGCATGCAGTCAGAGTTTCCGGGTCGTTCGCAGCGCCCCGCCCCCGCGCTGCTGGGGCTGGGGAACCGTCACGGCCGCGGTCTCCGCGCCGTACGACCCTCCAGATTACCCGAGGTGCTCGGGATTCGACCTGGGAGAGTGCTCAGCAGTCAAGCCCCTCCACCGGGATGCTGCTCCGCCGCGGTGATGCGCCTACTCGTCCGCGCCCTCGGGCTGCCAGAGCTGGATCCGGTTGCCCTCGGGATCGACCAGGTCGGCGAAGCGCCCGTTCGGGTAGTGCTCCGGATCGACCTCGACGACGATGCCGGCGGAGCGGAGCTGCTCGATCATCGCGTCCAGCGAGCGCACGCGGAAGTTCAGGGCCCACCCCGAAGGACCCAGGTGCTCCGATCCGGCGGCCATCGGCGCGAGCACCGTGGACCCGGCGTCCTGCCGCCACGACGACGCGCCGTAGGTCGTCGGCGGCTCGTCGATCCCGAGGTGCCGCGCGTACCAGGCGCCGAGCGCCTCGGGATCGCGGGCGGCGAAGAACACTCCGCCGATGCCGGTCACTCTCTCCACGGGATCCGCCTCTCCGGGACCGGTCCGGCCCTCCAGGGACCGGTCTAGTACGACCCGCTGGTGAACACCAGCAGGGCGATCAGCCCGCCGACGGTGGCGGCGACGCCCGCGCCCAGGCGCCACCACATCCAGCGATCGCGCCGGGGGCCGCGCATCGGGCGCCGCTGGCCGTGCTTGCCGAGGAAGCCGGTGGGGTCGGAGGAGAAGACCATGCGTCCAGCCTGCCGTGCTCCCCGAGTGCGCGCGACTCGCGGACGCCACTCCCAGACGCTGCGGCTCTCGGTTCAATCGCTCCACTCGCTGTCGTCGCGCCAGGGGGCCACATCGACCTCGTTGCCCTCGGGATCGGCGAGCGTCCACCACTCCGGCGCGTGGTCCTCGTTCACGATGCGGCCTCCTGCGGCGAGTGCGGCGGAGATCCTCGACTCGACGACGTCGCGGGGGACGTAGAGGTCGAGGTGGATCGTGTTGCGCTCGGGGCGCGGGGCGGCGATCCGCTGGATCCAGAGGTTCGGGCTCAGGGCCCGGGGATCGGTGAGGTCGGCGTCCTCGACGGGGGAGCAGCCGAGCACGGCCCGCCAGAACGGACGCACCGCCTCCACG
Source organism: Rathayibacter rubneri (assembly GCF_023743255.1). Taxonomy (NCBI): domain Bacteria; kingdom Bacillati; phylum Actinomycetota; class Actinomycetes; order Micrococcales; family Microbacteriaceae; genus Rathayibacter; species Rathayibacter rubneri. Next base: position 5,387 of record NZ_JAMRYM010000064.1, read on the forward strand.
TCGACCGCGTCGATCGCGATCTGCAGGCTCTGCACGAGGGACGGGTCGGCGGTGAGTCCGAGTTCGCGGGCGACGGCCGAGATGCGGACGGCCAGCGCGGCGTCGCGGCGGCTGATGTCGCCGACGTCGTGGCTGACCAGGCGCACGGCGACCCCTCCGCAGCGCAGGTCGACGTCGGGGTGGTGGTCCGCGGCCTCGGCGATCTCCGCGACGGCGGCGACGAGGGCCGCGCCGTCGGCGAAGGAGCCGGTCGGGAACCAGGCGCGTGCCCCGTCGCCGACGACGCGCCAGTCCTCGGTCCCGGGGACGGCGCGGAACGCGCGGGGCGAGAGGCGATCGGTCATGCCGCAGTTGTACGCCGGATCCGACGCGGCGCGCCACCGTCACCCGATGTCTCGTGCAGGCGCCGCACGGGACCGGCTCGGTACCGTAAGGGGAGGACGGCCCGTCGAGGCCGACGAGCGGAGGACGACACCATGGCGCAGACCAAGGGCGGCAAGGCCGGCAGCGACAAGGCGGCCGAGAAGCGGGCGAAGAAGGCCCTGAAGAAGGCCGCGAAGTCGGTCCGCGCGGCGCACGAGGCGGTGCGCGACTCCAGCAAGAAGCTGCGCAAGAAGGCGCGGAAGCTCGCCGAGCAGACCGAGAAGCTGCAGCGCACGCAGGCCAAGGCCGCGAAGAAGGCGGAGGCGGCCGAGCGGGGCACCGTGACGAACGAGCCGAAGCACGCGGCTCCGGTCGCCGCGCCCAGCGCCGATCCCGAGCAGATCCCCGATCTCACCCCGCCGCTGCCGAGCGTGCCGCACGAGGACGAGCCCGTCGTCGACTCCGACCCCGAGCACACCCCGGACCTCACGCCGCCGCTGCCGTCCGGGCACTGACGCCCGGCGAAAGTGAATAGCCGGTAAATACATCGGCCGACCCTGCCCGGGGGCCCTCCGGCAGGCGCATCATTCCTGCGTGGATCCCTTCGTTCTGCTCGTCCTGGTCGTCGTCACCGCTCTCGCGTTCGACTTCACCAACGGCTTCCACGACACCGCCAACGCGATGGCCACGTCCATCGCGACCGGTGCGCTGAAGCCGAAGGTCGCCGTCGCGCTGTCCGCGTCCCTCAACCTCGTGGGCGCGTTCCTCAGCATCGAGGTGGCGCTGACCGTCACCAACGCCGTGGTCAAGATCCAGGACTCGTCCGGCGCGCCGGACCCGGCGCTGCTCGAGGGCGGCGGATCCGCTCTGCTGCTGATCGTGCTCGCCGGGCTCATCGGCGGCATCATCTGGAACCTGCTGACCTGGCTGCTGGGACTGCCGTCGAGCTCCTCCCACGCCCTCTTCGGCGGCCTGATCGGCTCGACGCTCGCCGGCCTCGGCGTCGACGGCGTCAACTGGGCGGGCGACGGCTCGAAGCTCGACGGCGTCGTCGGCAAGGTGATCCTGCCGGCGCTGATGTCGCCCGTGCTCGCCGGCGCGGTCGCGGCGATCGGCACCTGGCTGGTCTTCAAGGTCGTCGGGAACCTCGCGTCGAAGAGCCTGGACCACGGCTTCCGCATCGGCCAGATCGGCAGCGCGTCCCTCGTCTCGCTCGCGCACGGCACGAACGACGCGCAGAAGACCATGGGAGTGATCACGCTGGCGCTGATCGCGGCCGGCGGCTGGAGCGACACCGGCTCGGTCCCCTTCTGGGTCAAGCTGAGCTGCGCGCTGGCCATCTCGCTCGGCACCTACATCGGCGGGTGGCGCATCATCCGCACGGTCGGCAAGGGCCTCGTCGAGATCGACACCCCGCAGGGCATGGCGGCCGAGAGCTCGTCCGCCGCAGTGATCCTCGCCTCGAGCCACCTCGGCTTCGCCCTCTCGACCACGCACGTCGCGACCGGCTCGATCCTCGGCTCCGGCGTCGGACGCCCCGGCGCCCAGGTGCGCTGGCGCGTGGCGCTGCGCATGGTGATCGCCTGGGTGATCACGCTGCCCGCCGCCGGGCTCGTCGGCGCGGTGATGTGGTGGATCGGCCACCTCGCGGGCGGGGCGCTGGGCGGCCTGCTGATGGCGGCGATCCTCGTCGCGGTCGCCGTGCTGATCTACGTCCGCTCGCGCCGCGACGCGATCGGCTCGCACAACGTCAACGACGAGTGGCAGGACTCCCGCCGCCCGACGCCCGAGACCCTGAACGTCTGAACCCCCTGAATCCGACGTCTGAACCCCTGAAGTCTGAGGAGTAGCACCGTGCTCGCACTGTTCTTCGAGGCCGCCGGTCAGGTGGCGCTCGTCGCCGTCCTCCTCGGGGCCGGCCTGCCCGTCCTCTTCGCCCTGGGCGTCCGCTCGTTCGCGGTCGCGGGTGGTGTCTCCGGCGAGCAGCCGCGCCTCCCCGTGCCGCTGCTGCGCGTGGTCGGGGTCGCCTGCTTCGCGATCGTCGTGCTCGCGGTGGTCGTGGGGCTGAGCATCATCCTCGCCACCGGCTTCGGCCAGGAGGTCGACTTCTCGCGCGGGATCCCCGTCTTCGTCCCGAAGGACTGAGCATGAGCGAGCAGGTGACCGAGGGCGGTCTCGTCGCCCGCGTCGTCGGCTGGCTGCGCGCCGGCTACCCGGCCGGTGTCCCGGAGCAGGACTACGTGCCGCTGCTGGGCATCCTGCGCCGCAGCCTCACGCCCGAGGAGGTCGAGCAGGTCGTCGAGCGGTTGGTGCACGACGCGTCCCGGGCGGACGCGGCGGGGGTGCCGCTGGACCGCGCGCGGCTCCGGCTCCGGATCGAGGAGATGCTGCTGGGTCCGGCGCTGCCCGCGGACCTGGTGCGCGTCTCCGTCCGTCTCGCGAGCGCGGGATGGCCGCTCGGGCTGCCGGAGGCGGACGCGCCGCCGGTCGGACTCGTCACGCGCATCGTGCGCTGGCTGCGCGCCGGCTACCCGGCGGGGCTGCCCGAGCAGGACTTCGTGCCGCTCGTGGCGCTGCTGCGCCGGCGGCTGACCGATGAGGAGGTCGCGGAGGTGGCCGCCGGGCTCGACGCGGAGGGCGCGCTGCCCGCGAGCCGGATCGACGTGGCCGCGGCGATCGCCCGCATCACCTCGGAGCTGCCGTCGGACGTCGACGTCGAGCGCGTGCGCCGCTCCCTCGCGGAGCGCGGCTGGCCGGAGGACTTCCCGGGCTGAGCGCGCGGTGGGCCCGGGGGCCGCGGACCCTCAGTCCAGCAGCACCCGGGACGGGTACGCGTCGTGGCTGAAGCAGAGGGTGAGTCCCGACGCCTCGAGGCGCAGCAGCTGCTCGGAGGTGCGGTGGTGGGCCGCCGGGTCGTCGCTGATGAGGCGCGGGAGCGGGCGCAGGCGGTCGGACCACTCCAGGAACTCGCGGCCCCAGGCGGCGTCGCCGGCGAGCAGGAACCGGCCCTCGACGAGGGCGCCGAGGTGGCCGAGGGCGTGGCCCGGGAGCGGGGCCACCACGAAGCGGCCGTCGCCGAAGAGGTCGGCGCCGCTCACTCCGGCGACGGTGACGACGGGCTGCTCGTCGACGACGAGGCGCTCGGAGTCGGCGAACCAGGGCGGGATCAGCGCCCGGAAGACGCCGTCGGTGATGCGGCTGCGCTCGATCCGCTCGAGCTGGCCGCGCGAGAGCACCAGCGTCGCGTTCGGGAAGTACCGGAGCCCCCCGACGTGGTCGGGGTGCAGGTGCGAGAGCACGACGCAGTCGATGTCGTCGGGCGCGAGCCCCTCGGAGCGCAGCCGGGCGTCGATCGTCTCGGCGGGAGTGACGCGCGCCGGCAGGATCCGCCGGTAGAGGGCGCCGACAGGGCCGGTGCCCGCCAGGGACGGCGGGTAGCCGGTGTCGTAGAGCACGCGGCGGCCGCTCGGGTGCCTGTACAGGAAGACGGACGAGGGGAAGGTGCGGCGGGGGGGGGCCTCGCCGCGGAACACGCGGGCGAGCGGGAAGGCGGTGTCTCCGCAGGCGAAGACGCGCAGGGCCGGCTCGGGCTCAGGCACGGGCGGCCCGGTAGTGCTCGCCGACGCGGCGGATGCCCTCGGCCAGCGGCACGGTCGGCTCGTAGCCGAGTTCGGCGCGCGCCCGCGAGATGTCGAGGGTCTGGGCGTAGGCGAGGGTGGCGACGGTGTAGCGGGTGAAGGGCGGCTCGGCGCCTCCCGGCAGCCTCAGGTAGACCCGCTCGAGGACCTCGGCGAGTGCGGTCAGGAGGCGCAGGTCGACGGTGAGGAAGCGCGGCTCCTCGCCCATCGCGGCGAAGAACGCGCGCAGCAGGTCGCCGAACGGGGTCGGCTCGCCGTTGGTGATGTTGTAGACGCTGCCGTCCGCGTGCTCCGTGCCGGCGGCGAGGACCAGCGCGCGGGCGGCGTTCTCGACGCAGGTGACGTCGACGACGTTGCGGCCGCCGTCGAAGAGCGGGATGCCGCGGCGGCGGTTCGCGGCGACGAAGCGGGGGATCAGGCTCGGGTCGCCGACGCCGATCAGGCCGCGCGGGCGGAGGATCACGAGCTCGCGGATCCGGCCGGCGCCCAGAGCCTCCTGGAGCACGCGCTCGGCCTCGATCTTGCTGCGGATGTAGAGGCTCATCCGGCTGTCCGGGTCGAACTGGTCCTCGCGCACCAGGTGCTGATGGCGCCGGGCGGAGTAGATGCTCGGCGACGAGACGAAGACGATGCGCGGGATGCCGGCGCGCTCGGCGAGGCCGACCATCGCCTCCGTGCCCGCGACGTTCGCCTCGCGGAAGTCGCTCCACCGGCCCCACGGGCTCGACAGGGCGGCGGAGTGGACGAGGACGTCCGCGCGGACGGCGAGCGTCGCGAGGTCGGCCAGGTCGGCGGCGATCGTCTCGGCTCCTGCCGCGGCGAGGCGCTCGAGGGCGCTCGCGTTCCGGCCCGAGGCGATCACCTCGTCGCCCTCGGCGAGGAACGCGCGGACGGCGTGTCCGCCGAGGAAGCCGGTGGCGCCGGTGACGAGGACGCGGCGGGGTGCGCGGGTCGTGCGCGGCTCAGCGGACATCGACGACCTCCAGGCCCTTCTTGCGGCCCCAGTACCAGAGCAGGATCCCCAGGTAGCCCAGCGCCTTGCCCTTGCGGATCGAGCAGCGGACGATCGCGCGGCGGTTCAGCCTCGCCTGCGTGCCGGGAATCACCCGGCAGACCTTCAGATGCAGCTCGAGGTCCTCGTCGGTGTCGTCGATGCTCGAGCGCGGGAAGCCGCCGACCTCGAGGTACAGCTCGGCGTCGATCGCGAGGTTCAGCCCGGCGATCATGAACATCCGGTAGCGCTGGCCCGGGCGGCGGTAGACGACACCGGGCGCCCGCTCGAGGAGGCGGATGAGAGCGGTGCCGATCACTCCGTCGTACCAGCGGTAGTCGGGCTCGTCGGTGCGCGGAGCGACGCGTCCGCCGACGAAGCGGAGGCCGGCTCGGAAGTCGGCCTTCAGCAGCTCGACCCAGTGCTCGTCCGGCAGCGAGTCGGCGTCGGTGCGCGCGACGACGGAGGCCCCGTGCGCGATCGCGTACCGGAAGCCGGTGTCGGAGGCGGCTCCGGTGCCCTTCTGCGGTTCGTCGATCGCGAGCACGGGCCGCTCCGGACGCTCGGCGGCGAACGCGGCGATCACCTCGCGCGAGCGGTCGGTGCTGCCGTTGTCGACGAGCAGGAGGGTGAAGTCCTGGTCGGTCTGCGCCGCGAGGGCGTCGAGGGTGCCGCGGAGCAGCTTCTCCTCGTTGAAGAGGGGCACGACGACCCAGAAATCCACGCGGGCCCCCTCCTGCCGTGACCGCTCCACCCTAACGAGCACGGACGGCGCATCCCCGCTATACAGGGGGAGCGGCGACCTCCGACGGGCCGGCGCAGGAGGGACGCGATCGTGTCCGACGTGCTCCCCGTCCGCCTCCTGGGCACCGGAGAGGCGCTGCCTCGGCGGGTCGTGCCGACCGCCGAGATCGCCGGGCTCTGCGGACTGGACGCCGACGAGGCGATCCGCCGCACCGGAGTCGTGACGCGGCACTGGCTCTCGGACGACGAGGATCCGCTCGAGCTGGGGCTCCTCGCGGCGCGCCGGGCGCTCGCCGCGGCCGAGCTCGAGCCGGGCGACATCGACGTGGTGCTGAACGCGTCGGGCACGCAGCTGCAGGCGATCCCCGACGGGGGCGCGCTGCTCGCCGCCGGGCTCGGCATGACCGACGTCTCGGCGTACTCGCTGAACGCCACCTGCCTCTCGTTCCTCTTCGCGCTGCAGGAGGCGGGGTTCCTGCTCGCGACGCACCGCGCCGAGCGCGTGCTGATCGTGTCGACGGAGGGCGGCAGTCGCGGCATCGACCTCGGCCAGCCCGAGAGTGCCCTGCTGATCGGCGATGCGGCCGCGGCCGTCGTCGTGGGGCGCGCCTCCGATGCAGGGCAGGGGATCACGACGTCGAGGTTCACGACGCGCACGAGCGGAGTGGTGCACGCCGAGATCCGCGGGTTCGGCTCGCGCATCCGGATCGAGGAGGCGGCGGACCGGCTCGGGGACTTCTGCTTCGACATGGACGGGATCCGGCTGCTGATCGACGCGCTGCGGCACTTCCCGGCGTTCCTCGAGACCGTGCGGCCGGGGCTCGGCTCGGGCCTGCCGGGGATCGACCGCGTCGTGCCGCACCAGACGAGCGGCGCGGGGCTCGAGGGCATGGCGCGGCTGTGGGGGCGCGAGCGGATGGTGGTCACGCTGCCCGAGGTCGGCAACACGATCGGCTCCGCTCTGCCGCTCGCGCTGCATCGCGCGCGGCCCCGGGAGGGGGAGTCCCTGCTGCTGGTCGGCACGGGCGCGGGGACGCACTACGGCGCGGTGGTGCTCCAGTGCTGACGCTCGAGGGAGGTGGGGCGTCGTGGATCTCGAGGTCGGCCGCGGTCTGACGATCCCGGCGTCGGAGCTGCAGTGGCGGTTCTCGCGGTCGTCGGGGCCGGGCGGGCAGCACGTGAACACGTCGGACAGCCGGGTGCAGCTGACGTGGGACGTGGCGGGATCCGCGGTGCTGGACGAGTCGCAGCGGGAGCGGATCCTCGAGCGGCTGGGACGGCGGCTGGTCTCGGGGACGCTGACCGTGACGGTGTCGGAGCAGCGGTCGCAGCTGCGGAACCGCGAGGCGGCGCTGGAGTCGCTGCGCGGGCTGGTGAGCTCGGCGCTGGCGCCGCCGGCGGCCCCGCGCCGACCGACCAGGCCGACGCGGGGGTCGGCCCGGCGGCACGCCGTCGCCAAGCAGCAGCGGTCGGCGACGAAGAAGCAGCGGCGGCGGCCGACGGGGGAGTAGTGGGCCGAGTGCCCGGCGCGCCGGGGTGGCGACGCGCCTCAGAACGGCGGCGGGTCGACGAACCGTGGCCGAGGGGTCGGCTCGGGTGGTCCTCCGGGGAGGGCCGCTGGTCGGGTCGTGACCCGGCGGCCGGTGGGAGTGGTCCAGTCGGCGACCCCGTCGGGATGGAGGACGTAGGTCCACCGGTCGCCGTGGCGGACGTGATGGTGGGCGACGCACAGGGAGGCGAGGTTGTGCACGGCGGTCGTGCCTCCGTGGCGCCACTCGAGGGTGTGGTCGGCCTCCGCGGTGGAGGCGGAGCGGGTGCAGCCGGGGAACCGGCAGGTCCGGTCGCGCAGCTGCAGGAACAGGCGCATCCGGGGCGGCGGGACGCGGAGGGTGCGCCCGACGTCGAGGACCGCGCCCGTGCCGGGAGCCGTCGTGACCGGCGTGACGGTCGATCCCGGACCCGCCAGCAGGCGGGCGACGGCGGCGGGCACGAGTCCGTAGCCGTCGAGGTCGGCGGGGTGGTCGTCGAGCCCGGCAGCGGTGGTCGCCGAGAGCGTCAGCCGCACCTCCGCTCGGATCCCCGGCACGAAGGTCGGAGAGACGGCCGAGTCGTCGTCCACCGGCGTGGTGCCGGAGACGTCGCCGTCGCAGAGCAGATCGGTGAGGGCGTCGGCGCGCAGCTGGGCGAGGGTGCGCGCGTCAGCGGTCACGGAACCGTCCCCATCCCCGTCCCCGTCTGCGGCTGAGTCGCGGAGGGTGCGGGCGATGCGGTCCAGGCGGTGGAACGCGCCGACGGCGGCGGCGGCCGGCAGGTACGCCGACAGCGTCGCCATGCCGTCGAGCTCCGGAGTGACCCACACCGACCGGTCGTCGCGGGCGCGGGCGTGCCGGTCGGCGAGCGGCTGCTCGTGCAGCTCCTCGCGGAGCCGCGCCACCGCGCGCCGCAGCTGGGTCGGCGTCATCGACACCGCGACCTCGGCGGCGCGCTCGTCGAACGCCGCGCGGGAGGCGACGGGCAGGGTGGCGGCGGCCGAGCAGATCACCTGGCCGGCCTCCCAGCGGATCCGAGCCGCGGCGAGAGCCGCACGTGTGCGGGGGAGGTCCTCGGTGAGCAGCTGCGCCTGCTCCAGCTCCCGCGAGGCGACGCGTTCCGAGACTCCGAGCGCGACCGCGAACTCGGCACGGATCGACCGCTCGACGAGGTCTGCCGCCTCGCTGCGGGCCGCGCCTGCGCCACCGCCGCGCGAGAACGCCTCCGGACAGGCGAGGGCTGAGCGGTACCCCGCGTAGAGCGCCTCGGTGGCGGCGAGGAGCACGGGCGCTGCGGAGCGCACGAGCCGCGACGCCTCGTCGCCGTACTCGTGCACCCGCGTGAGGGCCGCCTCCGCCGTTCCGATCTCTGCCATACGGGTATTGAATCAGGGACTACCGACACCGGACGGCGGAGATCGCCCGTCGAAGATGATCAGGCTTCCGGAACGCCCTGTGGAGGAGACCCGCGTCGCCATCCGAGACGAGTCCCCGACGGTGCTACCGCCCGCCGAGACGGACGCCGCTGTCCTCGCACGAGGAGGTCCCCGCGGCGTCCTCCCGGAGGCAGGCGCCGTCGCTCAGCGCCCGCGGACCGAGGGGCTCGCCGAGCTGAACGGTGACAGGAACGAGGTCGTTGGCGGGACAGGTCCCCCCGGATGCCCCGTTCCAGGACGCGTCCACACGGATGACGACGTCCTCCTCACCGAGGGAGACGACGGGCGGCAGGGTCGCGCCAGTGACTCCTGAGGCGCACTCGAGGCGGCTGGCGAGGAGATCCACCTGCTCGCTCCGCGGTGACACGTCGGACGGATCGGCGAGCTCCCAGACCGCGGTCTCGCCGACCGGAGACTCCTCGACGACGGGATCGTCGCTCTCGGCCGGAAGCGAGCATCCGGCCAGTGAGAGCAGCGCCGCGAGGGCTGCGGAAGGGAGCGGGATGCGCCGGCCGGGAGTCACGGAGCCGCCCTCTCCCACTTCTCCGGCGAGCGCACCAGCGGCGATAGGGCCGACGCTCGGAGTGGACGCCCACTGCGGCGCTCCCGACCGCCCCGCTTCACCGGGGGCGCGCCCGCGAGCTCCTGCACCCGCCGCGTCCACGCGGACACGAGCAGTCCGAACCCGACGAGGGGAGACGCCGAGAGGAGCCGTGCTCCGACGTCGCCCGGCCAGAGGAGCTCGCCTCCTCCATCGACCTCCTGCGGATCGGGTCGCCCGGTGCTTGTCAACTCTCTTCACCCCCGGCGAGCGGTTTCCTACGATCGGCGGAACGGGCCGGATCGATGCGCCCGCTGATCAGGTGAGGGGCGCGGTGCCGGACTTCTCGTTCCTCCGGCCGCGCCGCGCGGTGGGAGCGATGCTCTCGGAGCTCGCCGCGACCGCGGGCCTGCGCCTCGACGGGCCGGATCCGCGGGTGACCAGCGTCACGGTCAGCGACCGCGAGGTCGAGCCGGGCGGTCTGTTCGCCGCGCTGCCGGGCCGGGGTGCGCACGGCGCCGACTTCGTCGACCGGGCCAGGGCGGCGGGGGCCGTCGCCGTGCTCACCGACGAGGACGGCGCGCGGCGGGTCGACGGCCTGCCCGTGCTCGTCGCTCCGGATCCGCGCCGCGTGCTGGGCCCGGTCGCCGCGCGCGTCTACGGCACCGACTCCGCCCGCCCGCCGCTCTTCGGCGTCACCGGGACCAACGGCAAGACGACGACCGTGCACCTGCTCACGGCGGTGCTCGAGCAGCTCGGCCGGCGCGTCGGGCACAGCTCGACGGCGACGCGGCGGAGCGGCCCCGTCGAGATCGCGAGCCGGCTCACGTCCCCCGAGGCGCCGGAGGTGCACGCGCTGCTCGCGCGCATGGTCGAGGACGGGGTCGACGCCGCTGCGCTCGAGGTCAGCGCGCAGGCGCTCACGCGGCACCGCGTCGACGGGCTGCGCTTCGAGGTCGCCGGCTTCACGAACCTCAGCCACGACCACCTCGACGACTACGCGGACATGGACGAGTACCTGCGGGCGAAGGCGCGGCTGCTGCGTCCGGAGCTGTCGGAGCGCGCCGTGCTGCTTCTCGACTCGCCGGCGGGCGAGCGGATGCGCGACCTCGCCGAGGTGCCGGTGGTCACGGTCGCCTCCGTTCCGCGCACCGACGCCGACTGGCGCGTCGACGTGCTCGAGGCGACGAGCACCGGGACCGCGTTCCGGCTCAGCGGGCCCGACGGGTCGCTGACCACCTCCGTCCCCCTGGTCGGCCGGCACATGGCGGCGGATGCGGGACTCGCGCTCGTGATGCTGCTGTCGGCCGGGCATCCGTTCGCGGCGCTCGCCGAGGCGGTGCGCGACGGCATCGACGCGCACGTGCCGGGCCGGTCGCTCCTGGTGTCGGGCGAGCGGGGGCCGCGGGTGTACCTCGACTTCTCGCATACGCCCGACTCGATCGAGAAGACCGTGGCTGCGCTGCGCGAGGTGACCCCGGGGCGCGTGATCGTGGTGCTCGGAGCGGACGGCGACCGGGACCCGTCCAAGCGCGGGCCGATGGGGCGCGCGGCGGCGGAGGGGGCCGACGTGGTCGTCGTCACCGATCACCATCCGCGGTCGGAGGACCCCGCGCGGATCCGGCGCGCGCTGCTCGACGGGGCGCGCGACGGGAGCGACGTGCGCGAGATCGCGGAGCCCGCGGAGGCGATCCGCTCGGCGCTGGGCTCGGCCACCGACTCCGACAGCGTGCTCTGGGTGGGGCCGGGTGACACGGACTACCGGCTCGTACGGGGCGTCGAGGTGCCGTACTCGCCGCGGCTCGATGCGCGGGAGGCGCTGGCCGAGCTCGGCTGGGGGTGACTGCAGGCGCTGCGCGCGGTCGCCTCGGCTCCGGAGTGCGGGGGCGATCCGTCACGGCCTACTGCCGCGAGCGAGCGGTCAGGCGGTCGCGCGGAGGAAGGCGGCGGCCCGGAGGCGTGCGTCGAGGAGCGCCGTCGCGTCCGGCTCGACGCCCTGCGCTCCCCACAGATCCAGATCGTCGTCCAGGAGGACGAGTGGTTCCGCGATCTCGGGGCCGTCGTGTCCGATCGCGCTGTGGGTCCACGACGAGAGCGACCGCAGGTCCGTCCCGCCCGCCAGGAACCGCCGGCACGCCGAGCGCAGCGCGAGGATCGCGGTCTCGTCGTCGCCTTCGACGAGCGGCGGCTCCCCCGCCTCCGCGAGTGCCGCGTTCAGGGCGTCGAGCACTTCCCAGACCGACGCGTCGGAGTAGAGGGAGGCGAGAGCGAGCAGCCGCTCGCCCGGAACGCCCGCCGCGACGTGCTCGACGGCCGCCGCGACCACGTGGAGGGGCGGGCAGCCGCCGAGGAGGAACTCGGCCCCGGCCTCGCGCACGGGGTCCGCGGAGGGTGTGGGGGCGGTCGCCGCCCGCACCTCCGCCGTGATGCGCTCGGCGAGACGATCGGCGGTCTCGACGTCGAGCACCGTGTCGAACTGCGCCGCCCAGCAGCTCCGGACGTGCAGGCCGAGGCACGCGCCGTCCTGGAGGAGGAGCCGGGTGAGATCGACCGCCTCGAAGAGGTACTCGTCGGCGGGCGACCCGGGGAAGAGGCCGCAGAGGTCCTCCTCCGTCAGCACGGAGAGGACCGCGTCGCGCACCAGGTCCCACTCGGGATCGGCGACCTCGAGGGAGTGCCGGTGCAGCAGCTCGCGGTGCTGCCTCTGCAGCCGTCGCAGCTCGCGACCGCCCGTCCCGTTCCCCACCCCTCGAGCATGCCAGGGCCGGCGGAGGCTCAGGCCGCCGGGCGCTCCTGGAACCAGCGGACGAGCTCGCGCAGGGCGGGCAGGGTCATGCTCGTGTCGCGATCACCGGCGAGGTCCTCGAACGTGGTGCGGAAGCCCTCCGGCTGTCCTTCCGCATCGGGGACGGCGGCGTAGGCCATCGACCACTCGGGGAAGAGGCGCTCGGTCGTCGTCTCCTGGAGCAGGATGCGGATCGACTCGTGGCGGGGGGCGTGGGCGATCGCGTCCATCCGCTCCTGCACCGCGTGGTCGGGCCCCTCGAGCACCTGGAGGAAGCGGCCGTCGCGGTACAGCAGCATGCCGGTGAGGTCGGCGCGCCCGTTGTCGGCGCGGCTCTGCTGCAGGAGCGACGCGAGGTGCGCCTCGTCGAACGGTGCGGTGGCGCGGCTGGAGTACACGAGGGAGAGCATGGGACCGGCTTTCGAGCGGGGACGTGTTCGAGCAGTCGACCACGATCGTCCGTCCCGCGCAGGGACTGGCTGCGCGGGGCGGGTGCTGCTAGCGGAGGCGCCTCTGGTGCCGACGGCCCGCGAGTGCTAGACCTGCCTCGATCCCCGTCCGGCGGGAGGGCGCCGCGGAGACCATCGGTCGAGCGAAGGAGTCGGACCATGGACGCATCTCTCCTGCCCCGCGGCGGATCGAGGCGGCGCGCACGAGGGCGGCCGACGGCGCTGCTGCTCGCCACGGTGCTGCTGGCCTCGCTGAGCGGATGCTCGCAGACGGCCCCGCTGCTCCGGCGGCTCCCGCAGGCCGCCGACGACGTGCTCCGGCAGTCGGACGACCTGGCGCAGGTGAGAAGCGGGATGGACGAGATCCTGAGCGGCGCCGCGCGGGAGTCCACGGCCGTCGTCGATGACGCGGCGCGGGCCAGGAACGTCGTCGAGCTCGACCCGGAGGGACGTGAAGCGCTGTCGACGGCGTGCGGGATCGCCACCGACACGGTCTCGCAGTTCTGGCAGGACTCGGACTCGCCGGTCGAGACCACGACCGCGGTCGAGTGGTTCGACTACCTGCGGGGCGTCGCCGAGACCCTCGAGGGAGCGGAGAGCCTCGAGAGCGATGCGCAGGAGGTGCTGGAGTTCCTCGACGCCTGGCAGCGGGGCGACGTCGAGGAGATCCGGCTCCAGTTGACCCTCCTCGCCTTCGAGCGGGTCTACTGCTCCTGACCGCTCAGACTCCGGGGTCGGGGTCGCGGGAGACGGAGTACGTGCTGCTCATCCCGGGGGTCGGAGCGTGCATCCCCGTGTCGACGGCGACGGCGACGTACCCGGGATCCTGATCCGACCCGTCGCCTTCTCCGTACCCGTCGTCCTCGCCGGACCCGTCGCCTTCTCCGGACCCGTCGTCCTCGCCGGCCCCCGTCCCGCGCTCGCCGGGGCTGCCGAGCAGCAGCCGCGTCAGCGACTCCGCCGACGAGAGCAGGGTGTCGAGCGCCGCCGCGAGGTCGTCGTCGCCCGGAGCCGCCCCGCGCAGGGCCGCCGCGAGCACGCTGCGGCGCATCAGCTCCTTGGCGAAGGAGCCGGTGGTCCCCTCCGCCCGCTCGGCCGCGGCGTCGAGGGCCGTCTCGCTGAACGGGAGGGAGGCGGCGTACCGGCGGAAGAGGCGGCGGCGGGCACCGGGCCCCGGCAGCGGGATCTCGACGCCGAGGTCGACCCGGCCGGGTCGGGCGGCGAGGGCGCGCTCGAGGACCTGCACGCGGTTGGTGGTCATCACGAAGGCCACGTCGGCGTCCCCGTCGAGGCCGTCGAGGGCGTCGAGCACCTCGAAGAGCAGCGGCTGGGGGCTGTGCGCGCGCTCCATGGCGACGAGATCGATGTCCTCGAGGACCACCAGCGCGGGCGGGAAGGTCCGCGCGATCTCGGCGGCGGCTCCGATGAACCGGATGCTCGATCCGGTGAGCACGACCGCGGTCGTGCCCGGGGTGCGGGCGAGCAGGTGCCGCACGGTCAGCGTCTTGCCGGTGCCGGGAGGGCCGTAGAGCAGCAGCCCGCGCTTGAGGTGCTGGCCCGCTGCGAGCAGCTCGTCGCGGTGCTCGCCGATGCCCACGACGTGGTCGACGACCGACTCGAGCACGCCGTCCTCGAGCACCACGTCGCCCGCCGCCACGTCGGGCCGGGGCAGGAACGTCGCCCCGGCGTGGCGCCCGAACTCGGAGCCCGCGAACGAGAGCACCTGGCCGCGCAGCACGCTGTGCTCGACCATCAGAGCGTGCAGCCGCCGGATGAACGCGGGCACGGCGCCCTCGTCGGCCGAGAGGATCTCGAGCGACGCCGTCTCGCGGCCGGTCTGCGGCATCGCGTCGCGCTGCAGCACCGCGAACGGCACGCCCTCGAAGCGGAGGAGCCGCACGCCGAACGCGATCACGCGGCGGTCGGTCAGAGGGCCGGTCGCGCGGGTGGCGTAGGTCACCGGGCCCGGGGCGAAGCGGGTGTGCGGGTTGCCGAGCATCTCGCCGATGGAGGAGTGGAACCGCTGCTCGCCGCCGCCGACGCCGAGGACGGACGCCTCGGCTCCTCCGAGCGCGTCGAGAGCGAGGTCGGCGTCGACCAGGCGGTGCGGCAGGATCTCCTCGGTGGTCACCGCGAGCGTCGTCGCGTCGGCGCCGAGGTGCTCGCTCACCGCGTCGCCGAGCGGGGTGCGCTCGGCCGTCTGCTCGGTGGCGGCGAGCGCCTCCACGCGCCTGAGGTAGCGGGACACGACCCGCATCAGCTCCCGGTCGGACTCCTCGAGCATGCGGACCTTCCCCCCTGGCGGTCTCCCGCCGTCGGGAGCGACGCTAGCGCGCCCGGCCGCGGGGTGAGGGAACCCCGGCCGGTCCGGGGAGCCCGCAGGCCCGGGTTCCCTCGACGGTCGACGGTTCCCTCGGCCCGGACCCTCGGCCCGGACCCCCGGACCCCGCGCGGAGCGCGCACGGAGGATGCACGGAGGAACAGCGCAGACCCGTCGCCTACCGTGAGGACGGACGCACAGGAGGAGACATCATGACCGAGCAGATCGGGATCCCCGAGGCCACCGCACTCGAGCGGACGCGGCGCACCGTCGCGATCCTGGGCGCGGGAGGCGACCTCACCGAGCGGCTGCTGCTGCCGGGACTGGGGCGCGTCGCGGAGCTCGCGCGCGACTCGGAGCTCACCCTCATCGGAGCCGCCCGCACGCCGCAGAGCGACGAGGAGTGGCAGGCGCTCGTGCGCCGCAGCCTCGAGGACGCGGGGATCGCGGCGAGCACCGTCGACGACCTCGCCGCGCGCGCCCGCTTCGTCGCGACCGACGCCTCCGATCCTAAGCAGCTGACGGCCCTGCTCGACGCCTGCCCCACGACGCCCGTGCTCTACGTGGCCCTCCCGCCCGCGATGGGCCACGCGGTCGCGGAGTCGCTGGCCGCGATCGAGCTGCCCGAGGATCTCGTCGTCGCGATCGAGAAGCCGTTCGGCGAGGACCTCGACGACGCCGTCGCCCTGAACGCCGCACTCGCGGCCGTGATCCCGGAGGACCGCCTCTGGCGTGTCGACCACTTCCTCGGCAACGCCACCGTGATGGGGATGCTGGGCCTGCGCTTCGGCAACGCCCTGCTCGAGGCCGGCTGGAGCGCCGAGCACATCGAGAAGGTCGAGATCGTCTACGACGAGACCCTCGGCATCGAGGGGCGCGCGAAGTTCTACGACGGCACCGGAGCGCTGCGGGACATGCTGCAGAGCCACCTGCTGATGGTGCTGGCCCTGACCGCGATGGAGCGCCCCGACGAGGTCTCGCCCGAGGACGTCCA
The DNA here is from genome assembly GCF_023743255.1 of Rathayibacter rubneri. Lineage (NCBI taxonomy): Bacteria > Bacillati > Actinomycetota > Actinomycetes > Micrococcales > Microbacteriaceae > Rathayibacter > Rathayibacter rubneri. The sequence continues at coordinate 21,177 of NZ_JAMRYM010000064.1, forward strand.
CGCGCGCATGGCCGAGTTGCTCGGTGCGGTCCGGCTCTGGCGCGACGATCCGGCGACGGCCCGCCGGGCCCGCTACACGGAGGGGCGGATCGACGGCCGGCTCCTCCCCTCGTACGTCCACGAGTCCGACGTCGACCCCGACGCGGGTACCGAGACGCTCGCGCAGCTGCTGCTGCAGGTCGACACCCCGCGCTGGGCGGGCGTGCCGTTCGTCCTGCGCTCCGGCAAGGCGATCGGCGACCCGCGCACCGAGGTCGCCGTGCACTTCCGCCCCTCGACGCCGCCCCGCGGCCTCCGCCCGGCCGTGGCCGGCGCGGGCACCGTGCTGAGGATGTCGCTCAAGGGCGGCGACGTCGCCCTCGACCTGCTCGTCAACGGCGCCGACGACCTGACCGGCCTCGAGCGCACGACGCTGCAGGCGGAGCCCGGCGCCGCGACTCTCGACGCCTACGCGCAGGTGCTCGCCGGGATCCTCCAGGGCGACACCCTGCTGTCGGTGCCGGGCGACGTCGCAGAGCAGTGCTGGCGCATCGTGACGCCGGTGCTCGCGCACTGGGCCGACGGCGCTGCTCCGCTCGAGGAGTACGCGGCGGGGAGCGCGGGGCCCGACGGCTGGTGAGCCGGGGTCTGCGGGGTTCCCACGCGGGAGCGGGGGCGGGCGCGCGGCGTCAAGTCC
>NZ_JAMRYM010000065.1:0-21797 GCF_023743255.1 Rathayibacter rubneri
CCCCGCGCCGAAGGAGCCGGGTCAGGGTCGCGCCAAGAGCCGCCGGGTGACCACCGCCGCCCTCACGGGCGTCGCGGTCATCCCGGAGCAGACCCCGCGCCGCGCCGAGCAGCAGTAGCACGCGCGGACGACGTCATCGGGGCCCGGTGCCCGGCGAGAGCCGGCGCCGGGCCCTCTCCGTCTCCCGGTCCCGCCCCTTCACGCGCAGTCCGCTGCTCCGGAGCCGCTCCACGAGCTCGCGGGCGGCGACGGGGGTCGCGCCGGCCGCGATCAGCTCGGCACGCCGCTCCTCGGGCACGTCGTAGTGATCGAGGTCGAAGCTGCGCTCCGGCACTCCGGTCCGACGGGCGAACGCGTGGAGCTCCTCGAGCGACTCGTCGCTGACGAGATGCGCCCAGAACGTGTCGTGGGCCGGCCACCGCGCCGCATCCAGGAGGATCGTCATCCGTCGATCGTAGGCGGCGCGCCTGCGTCCGGGCCGCCGCGCTGTCCACTATCGTGACGGGGTCGTCGGATCGGGGACACCGGGCTCCCAGGAGCGCGGACCCCGCGGACACGCGCTCGCCCGAGCGTCCGTTTGACCGCCGACCTCCCATCCCGTACTCTTGACCGTTGGTGTGGCGCGAACCATGCGCTCACGCAGATTTCCGTCGTCGTCCGCCTCCTCACGGAGAGCGGGACGCGGTACCGGTTCCCTCGTTCGGTGTGGGAGACGGGAAAGAAACGGGGCCCCGCCCCGTCCATACAAGCCCCGGTCGGCGCAGTTCTCACGAGCATCCGCTCCACGAGCACTGCCCCGCCCAGACGAGAAAACAGGTACGAGAAGTGGTTTACGCAGTTGTGCGCGCCGGCGGTCGGCAGGAGAAGGTCGAGGTCGGCACCATCGTGACGATGGACCGCGTCAAGGCCGACGAGAACGGCACCGTGCAGCTGGCTGCCGTGCTGCTCGTCGACGGCGACTCGATCACCTCGGACGCCTCGGCGCTCGAGAAGGTCTCGGTCACCGCGGAGGTGCTCGAAGAGCTCCGCGGCCCGAAGATCGTCATCCAGAAGTTCAAGAACAAGACCGGCTACAAGAAGCGCCAGGGGCACCGTCAGGAGCTCACGCGCGTGAAGGTCACTGGCATCAAGTAACCGCTGACCGCGGAGCGAGCCATCGCACCGCGGATCGTCAGCACGGGGCTGCGGCCCCCCGGTCTCGAGGAGATGAGAAATGGCACACAAGAAGGGCGCGAGCTCCACTCGCAACGGTCGTGACTCGAACGCGCAGCGTCTCGGCGTCAAGCGCTTCGGCGGTCAGGTCGTGAACGCAGGCGAGATCATCGTCCGCCAGCGCGGCACCCACTTCCACCCCGGCGCGAACGTCGGACGCGGTGGCGACGACACCCTGTTCGCCCTGTCGGCCGGAGCGGTCGAGTTCGGCACCAAGGGCGGCCGCAAGGTCGTCAACATCGTGGCGGCCGCCCAGTAGGGTCGGCCTCCTCGGCCGAGCAGGCACAGGACGCAAGGGGCGGGCTTCGGCTCGCCCCTTGCGCGTTGCAGCGGCACTCGCTCCTCGGCACCCGGCGCACGGTCCCACCGGCGCCTCCACTCCCGATCGGACGGACAGAACAACCATGGTCACCTTCGTCGACAACGTCACGCTGCACCTGCGTGCCGGCCACGGCGGGAACGGCTGCGTCTCCGTCCGCCGCGAGAAGTTCAAGCCGCTCGCCGGCCCCGACGGCGGCAACGGCGGTCACGGCGGCGACATCGTCCTCGTCGCGGACCCGCAGGTCACGACGCTCCTCGCCTACCACCGCCACCCGCACCAGTCCTCCCCGAACGGCGGCCCGGGCATGGGGGACCACCGCGCGGGCGGCAACGGCGATCTCCTCGAACTGCCGGTTCCCGTGGGAACGGTCGTGAAGTCGCCCGAGGGCGAGCAGCTCATCGACATGGACGAGCCTGGACTGCGATTCGTGATCGCTCCCGGCGGTCAGGGCGGCCTGGGCAACGCCTCGCTCGCGACGACCAAGCGCAAGGCTCCCGGATTCGCGCTGCTCGGCACCCCCGGCTGGGAGGGCGACATCGTCCTCGAGCTCAAGACGGTCGCCGACGTGGCACTGGTCGGCTTCCCCTCGGCGGGCAAGTCGAGCCTCGTCGCCGCGATCTCGGCCGCGAAGCCCAAGATCGCCGACTACCCCTTCACCACTCTCGCGCCCAACCTCGGCGTCGTGCAGGCGGGGGAGTCGCGGTACACCGTCGCCGACGTCCCCGGGCTCATCGAGGGCGCCAGTGAGGGCAAGGGGCTCGGCCTCGAGTTCCTGCGCCACGTCGAGCGGTGCACGGCCCTCGTGCACGTCCTCGACTGCGCCACGCTCGAGCCCGGCCGCGACCCGCTCACCGACCTCGACATCATCCTCGGCGAGCTCGCGGCCTACCCGGTCGGCGAGGGCCAGGTCCCGCTGCTCGAGCGCCCCCAGCTCGTCGCCCTGAACAAGGTCGACGTCCCCGAGGCCCAGGAGCTCGCCGCGTTCGTCCGAGCCGACCTCGAGGCCCGCGGCTACCGCGTCTTCGAGATCTCCACGGTCAGCCACGCGGGGCTGCGCCAGCTGACCTTCGCCCTGGCCGAGATCGTCGAGCAGCACCGTGCCGAGCTCGCCGCCGCACCCCAGGTCGAGCGGATCACCATCCGCCCGCGCGCGGTCGACGAGAAGGACTTCGAGATCCGCGTCGAGGGCGGGTCGTACGGCAACGTCTACCGCGTCCTCGGCACGAAGCCCGTGCGCTGGGTCGCCCAGACCGACTTCACCAACGACGAGGCCGTCGGGTTCCTGGCCGACCGCCTCGCCAAGCTCGGAGTCGAGAACGGGTTGTTCGCGGCGGGCGCCGTCGCCGGCTCCACCGTCGTGATCGGCCGGGGCGACGGAGTCGTCTTCGACTGGGAGCCGACGCTCACCTCGACCGCCGAGCTGATGACCGCTCCCCGCGGAACCGACATGCGGCTGGACGAGAATCAGCGGAAGACGCGCAACGAGCGCCGCGACGAGTACTTCGAGCGGATGGACGCCAAGGCCGCGGCCCGCGCCGAGCTGGAGCGGGAGCGCCAGGGCGGGGTGTGGCGCGTCTCCGACGAGGAGGACGGCGTCGAACCCGACCGCGAGGACTGACCTCGGGCCCCGGCACCCACGAGGGTGCCGGGGCCCCGTCCGTCCGTCTTCCGCTCGCACTACACTGTGCGGATGCCGCAGACGACCCTCGACCGCACCGCGCTGACCGAGCGCTTCGCCGCCTCCCGCACCGCCTCACGCTCACTCCGCAGCGCCACGAGCGACCTCAAGAACCGCGCGCTCCTCGCGATCGCGGATGCCGTCCGCGAGGGCGCCGAGCGCATCGTCCCCGCCAACGCGCTCGACCTCGCGAACGGTCGCGAGAACGGCATGAGCGCCGGCCTGCAGGACCGGCTGCGTCTGGACGAGGCGCGGTTGGGTTCCCTCGCCGACGCGGTCGTCGCCGTCGCGGGGCTCGTCGACCCCGTGGGTCAGACCGTGCGCGGTTCCGCCCTGCCCAACGGCGCCTCGCTGACGCAGGTCCGCGTGCCGTTCGGCGTCGTCGGGGCGATCTACGAGGCCCGGCCGAACGTGACCATCGACATCGCGGCCCTCGCGCTGAAGAGCGGCAACGCGGTCATCCTCCGGGGCGGAACGGCCGCCGAGAACACCAACCGCGTGCTCGTCGAGCTGCTGCAGGAGGCGATCGCCTCGGTCGGACTGCCGCGCGAGCTCGTGCAGACGGTCGACGACCACGGCCGAGAGGGTGCGAAGGCGCTGATGCGCGCGCGCGGCTACGTCGACGTCCTGGTGCCTCGCGGCAGCGCCGGGCTGATCGAGTCCGTCGTCACGGAGTCCACGGTCCCGGTCATCGAGACGGGTGCCGGAGTGGTCCACGTCTTCCTCGACGCCTCCGCCGACGAGCAGTGGGCCGTCGACATCGTGCACAACGCGAAGACCCAGCGCCCGAGCACCTGCAACGCCCTCGAGACGCTGCTGGTGCACCGGGACGCCGCAGAACGGCTCCTGCCCGCGGTGCTCGGCCGACTCGAGCGCGCGGGAGTCACGGTGCACGGCGACGAGCGGGTCGTGGCCCTGCATCCGGGCGCGGTCGCCGCGACGGAGGAGGACTGGTCCGCCGAGTACTACTCGCTCGACATCGCGGTCGCGATCGTCGACGACCTCGACGCGGCGATGGAGCACATCGCCCGCTACTCCACGCACCACACCGAGTCCATCGTCACGAACGACCTCGCGAACGCCGAGCGGTTCCTCGCCGAGGTCGACTCCGCCGTCGTCATGGTCAACGCGTCGACGCGCTTCACCGACGGCGGCGAGTTCGGCTTCGGCGCCGAGGTCGGGATCTCGACTCAGAAGCTCCACGCCCGCGGACCCATGGGACTCCCCGAGCTGACGAGCACGAAGTGGCTCCTGCGCGGGGCCGGTCAGGTCCGCGCCTAGCCCAGGTGGCGTCCGGGTAGACTCGACAGCGCCCGCGCGGGCACCCCGAACTTCAAGGAGCACCGAATGTCCCTGGCGACGACCGTCCTGGCAGAAGCATCGACGCACGTCGAGCTCCCGTTCCCGTCGATCGTGTTCGGCCTGATCGCCGCCGTGGCGTTCGTCGGACTCGGCTTCGTGACCTGGAGCTACCGCGACGTCGCCAACCGGCACTCGCACAAGACCACCGGGCAGGCCGACCAGCACGGCCACGGCCACTAGTCCGGAGGCCCCGCGCTCGTGACGTCCGCCGCCAGCGGAGACCCCCGGCGTCCCCGCATCGGCGTGATGGGCGGAACGTTCGACCCGATCCACCACGGTCACCTCGTGGCGGCCTCCGAGGTCGCGCAGTCGTTCGACCTCGACGAGGTGGTCTTCGTGCCCACCGGTCAGCCGTGGCACAAGAAGACGGTCACCTCGGCCGAGCACCGGTACCTCATGACGGTGATCGCCACGGCCTCCAATCCGAGGTTCACGGTGAGCCGGGTCGATGTCGACCGGATCGGGACCACGTACACGATCGACACGCTGCGCGACATCCACGCGGCCCACCCGGACGCCGAGCTCTTCTTCATCACCGGAGCCGACGCCGTCGCGCAGATCCTGAGCTGGAAGGACTACGACGAGCTCTGGGAGCTCGCGCACTTCGTCGCGGTGAGCCGGCCCGGCCACGTGCTCAACGTTTCGGGATTGCCGGCGCAGGACGTATCCTTGTTGGAAATTCCGGCGCTAGCGATTTCCTCGACGGATTGTCGGAGCCGCGTGAACCGGGGTCATCCGGTCTGGTACCTGGTTCCCGACGGTGTCGTCCAGTACATCTCGAAGCACCACCTGTATCGGAGCACGCCATGACAGTCCAGCCCGAGGAGAAGCCGCTCACCCGGCGCGAGATCCGCGAGCGCGAACGCCGCGAGGCGGGGGTCGCCCCTGCCGCAGCGGCGCCGACGACATCGCGCCGAGCCGCCACCGCCTCCGTGACCGCCGCGGGCGACATGCCCGTGCTCACGCCCACGCAGACCCTGCGGATCGCCGCCCCCGAGGCCGAGCCCGCCCGCGAGCCCGACCTCCGCACCTCGGCCCTCGAGGTCGTCCTGCCGGAGGGAGTCGAGCGCTCGAGCCTGACCCGGCGCGAGCTGCGTGCCCTGCACGCTCAGCAGCAGGCCGAGAAGCTCGCCGCCGCGCCCGCCGCCGAGGTCCCGGCCGGTTACGGAGCCACCGCCGCCGACGAGCCGTCCGCCGCGGACGACGGCACGGGGGAGGGCGGGCCGTCCCGCGCTCCGACTCCCGTCGAGTCGTCCGAGGTCGAGGGAGCCGTCGATCGTGCCGCGGCACTGCCCGCGGTCGACGGCTCCGAAGACGAGCCCCGGCCCGTCGAGCCGAAGCTCAACACCGCCCTCTTCGCCACCGTCGGCGGCTCCATCGACCTCGGCGAGGAGAAGGCGACCGAGATCACGGGCAGCTTCCAGCCGCCGATCGAGCATCTCGCCATCACCGATGAGCTCGACAGCAAGTCCAAGGAGGAGGTCGACGCCTCCTTCGACGAGCTCATCGCCCGAGGAGTCGCCTCGACGGGCGCGGTCACGACCACCAACGCCCTGATCCTGCCCACCACGGGTGCGGGCGCCGTGGTCGAGGGCCGCGCCGACACCGGCGAGGTCATCGTCACCGGCACGTTCGAGCTCCCGCGCAGCCTCGGCTCCACGGGCCAGCACCCCAACCTCTACGACTCGCCCGACGTCGACCGCTACGTCGACCGCATCGACCGCGAGCAGCCCGCCGCCGACTCCGAGCCCGTCCGGGCGTCGAGCGCCGTCTCGACGCACGCCGCCGGCACCGCCATGATCGCGCCGCAGAAGAAGCGCGGCATCAGCGCCCCCGTGGTGCTCGCCATCACGGCGGCCGTGCTCCTGGTGGCCTCCATCGCGCTGTTCATCGGCGGCTTCGTCCTCAACATCTTCTGATCCGCTCTCCCGACACTGAAGGCTTCATGACTGCGACCGATTCCGCCCGCGCCCTGCTCGACATCGCGGCCACCGCCGCCGACTCCAAGGGCGGGGAGGACCTGGTCGCGCTCGACGTGTCCGGTCCGCTGCCGCTGGTCGACATCTTCCTGCTCGTGACCGGGCGCTCCGAGCGCAACGTCGTTGCGATCGCCAACGAGGTCGAGGATCGGCTGATCGCCTCCGGGCGCAAGCCCCTGCGCCGCGAAGGCCGTTCGGAGGGACGCTGGATCCTGCTCGACTTCGGCGACCTCGTCGTCCACGTCTTCCACGAGGAGGACCGCATGTACTACTCCCTCGAGCGCCTCTGGAAGGACTGCCCGACGGTCCCGTTCACGGTCGACCAGCCCGTCGCGGCGGAGTCCTCCACCGCCTCGAACTGAGGAACACGCCCGGCGGCGGCTCTCGATTTCGTCTGACGCACTTCGTGTTGTAGATTATTCGAGTTGCTTCCGCCGGGCGGAGGGAACAGAACAGGCAAGACGAACGGGTCCGTGGCGCAGCTGGTAGCGCACCTGCATGGCATGCAGGGGGTCAGGGGTTCGAATCCCCTCGGATCCACCGAGACAGAAGAGCCGCCCTCCGGGGCGGCTCTTCTGCGTTGAGGCGGCTCTCCGCTTCGAGACCTGAGGAAGACCCTCCCCGCGGCTCCTCCCCGCTCGGCGCGAACAGGGGCCAGGGCACCGCGTCCCGCTCCGCCAGACTGGGCGCATGCCCGCATCGACCGCTCCTCGCGGCCTCATCACGCAGTTCTCCCTGGTCGACGCTCTGCTGGCCGGTCTGTTCGACGGCGTCGTGTCCCGCTCCGAGGTCGACCTCGCGGGCGACTTCGGCCTGGGCTGCGGCGACCGGATGGACGGGGAGCTCGTCGTGCTCGACGGCGTCCACCGGCTCTTCCGCGGCGACGGGTCGGTCCTGGTTCTCGAGCCCGACGACCGCGTCGCCTTCGTCGAGGTCTCGCACTTCCGCGCCGACGTCGCGGTGCCCCTGCACGACGTCCCGTCGCTCGACGCCCTGCTGGCGGCCGTGCGCGGTCTGATCGCGAGCCACAACGTGTTCCTGGGCGTCCGCGCACGCGGACGCTTCGACCGGCTCACGCTCCGCCAGCCGATCGCGCAGACCAAGCCCTACCTGCGCCTCGCGGACGCCATGCACGACCAGCGGGAGCTGCACCTCGAGTCCGTCGAGGGCACGCTGGTCGGCTTCGTCGCGCCCAAGCCGTTCCAGGGCATCAGCGTCGCGGGGCTGCACACGCACTTCGTCGACAGCACGGGGACGGTGGGCGGACACGTCCTCGCGGCGTCCGGTCTGCACGGCACCCTCGAGGTGGAGCAGTACGGGGGCATCACCGTCCGGCTGCCGGACTCCGAGGACTACCTCGCGGCGGATCTCGACGACGACGCGTCCGTGTCGGACGCCGCCATCCGCGCGGTCGAAGCCGATCACGCGCACTGACGCGGCCCACCCGCTCCGCACCCTAGCCTGGTCGCATGCCCTCCCTGCGCGACGTCCACGCCGTCATCGACCGACTCTGGCCCGAGGCCGCCGCCGAGAGCTGGGATGCACCCGGTCTCGTGACGGGCGACCCCGACTCGTCGGTCGAGCGCATCCTCCTCTGCGTGGACGTCGTCTCGGACACCGTGCAGGAGGCCGTCGACGGCGGGTATCAGCTCCTCGTGGCGCACCACCCCTTACTGCTGCGCGGAGTGACCACGATCGCCGAGGACGGCTACAAGGGCCGTCTGCTCGTGGATCTGATCCGCGGCGGCTGTGCGCTGGTCTCGGCGCACACGAACGCCGACATCGTGGCGGACGGGGTCTCGGACGTCATCGCCTCCCGGCTCGGCCTCACGGGGACCACCCCGATCGTGCCCGGCGCCGATCCGGAGGTCGGGCTCGGTCGCGTCGGCGACCTGCCCGAGGAGGTGACGCTGGGCCGTCTCGCCTCCGCGGTGGCGGATCTGCTCCCCGCCACGGCCGGGGGAGTGCGGGCGGCCGGAGCCTACGACACGCCCGTCCGCCGCGTCTCCCTGTGCGGGGGAGCGGGGGACTCCCTCCTCGACGCCCCCGCCGTCCGCACGAGCGACGTGTACATCACGGCCGATCTCCGGCACCATCCGGCCTCGGAGGCGCGCGAGAAGGCCCTGCACGGCACCGGCCCCGCGCTGCTGGACGTCTCGCACTGGGCGAGCGAGTGGCTCTGGCTGGACGTGGCCGCCGAGGCGCTCCGCCGGGCGCTGCCGACGCTCGCCGTCGACGTCAGCGAGACCCGGACCGATCCCTGGGATTTCGCGATCGTCCACTGAGCGGCGCTCGACACGCGAGAATGGACGCGGCACGACGACCCCTGTGCCGGGAACGAGGACCGCGACGTGAAAGCCAGCCCCGCCGACCAGCGCGAGCTACTGACCCTGCAGACGCTCGACACGCGAGCAGCCCAGCTGCGCCACGCCGTCGCCACGCTGCCGCAGATCGCGAAGATCCAGGCCATGCAGGCGCGCAACGACCAGACCCGGCGCACCCTCGCCGAGCGGCTGGGCCGCCTCGAGGACGCCCGTACGGAGCTCGGCCGCATCGAGTCCGATGTGAGCATCGTCGAGAAGCGGCTCGCCCGCGACCGGGAGCGCCTGCAGGTGTCCTCCTCCGCGAAGGACATCGCGGCCCTCGAGGGCGAGATCGCGTCGCTCCTGAAGCGCCGCGGCGACCTCGAGGAGATCGAGCTGACCCTGATGGAGCGCATCGAGGGCATCGACGCCGAGGTGGCGACCGCCCGAGCCGAGCGCGACGAGGTCGTCGCAGCCCTGGACACCCTCGCCGACGAGAAGGCGGCCCTGGCCGAGAAGCTCGCCGGCAAGCAGGAGTCGCTCGCTCGCGATCGCGCTTCGCTCGTCGAGACGATCCCGTCCGACCTGGTCGAGCTCTACGAGAAGCAGCGGGCGCGCTACGGCGTCGGCGCGGCGCTCCTGCGCGGCAAGGTGTCCGAGGGCAGCGGAGTCGCCCTCACCGAGTCCGACCTCTCCTGGATCCGCGCCAGCGCTCCGGACGAGGTCGTCCTCTGCCCCGACAGCGGCGCCGTCCTCGTCCGAGGGGACGAGTCGACGCTCGCCTGAGCACCGTCCTACACTGGACGGGCGAACGGGTCGGCAAGACGGCCGCGTCGCCGGGGCGCGAGCTCCGGCGCCGAGGAACGTCCGGGCTCCGCAGAGCAGGGCGGTGGGCAACACCCACCCGGGGTGACCCGCGAGACAGTGCCACAGAGAACAGACCGCCACGGGCTCCGGCCCGCGGTAAGGGTGAAACGGTGGTGTAAGAGACCACCAGGGGCCGGAGTGATCCGGTCCGCTCGGTAAACCTCGCCCGGAGCAAGGTCAGACAGAGGACGATGCGGCTGCTCGTCGGGTCCTCGGGTAGACCGCTGGAGGGTCGTGGCGACACGACTCCGAGAGAGATGGCCGTCCAGCGCCCGCCGAGAGGCGCGGCGTGAACAGAACCCGGCGTATCAGCCGGCCCCTTCGCACGAGGACCCCGCAGCGTTCGACGCTGCGGGGTCCTCGTGGTTCAGGTCCGGGTGCTCAGGAGTGGACCCCTCCACCCGCCAGGGCGGCGGCGCCGAGGATCCCCGCGTTGTTCCGCAGCTCGGCCGGGACGATCGGGGTCCGCAGGTCCAGGAGCGGCAGGAACTCCTTGTAGTGCTTCGAGATCCCGCCTCCCACGATGATCAGGTCGGGCCACAGCAGGGCCTCGAGGTGGGAGTAGTAGCGCTGGAGCCGCTTCGCCCACTGCTTGTAGTCGAGGTCCTCGCGCTCCTTCGCCGCGAACGACGCCTTCTTCTCGTAGTCGCCGCCGTGGATCTCGAGGTGGCCGAGCTCGGCGTTCGGGATCAGCACGCCGTTGTAGATCTGCGCGGTGCCGATTCCGGTGCCCAGCGTGGTCATGAGGACGAGTCCCGGCTTGTCCTTCGCAGCGCCGAAGCGCGCCTCCGCGTAGCCCGCCGCGTCCGCGTCGTTGACGAAGAAGATGTCGCGGCCGATCGCGTCCTCGAAGAGCTTCTCGGCTTCGAGGCCGATCCACTCGTCCGAGACGTTCGCGGCCGACATCGTGCGCCCGTGCACGACGGCGGCCGGGAAGCAGATGCCCACGGGGGTGTCCGCGGCCACATCGGGGAGCGCGTCGATGATCTGCGTGACGACCGCGATGATGTCCTTCGGCCGCCCGCCCTCGGGGGTCGCGAGCTTCACGCGGTCGCTGAGGAGCGCTCCCGCGTCGAGGTCGACGAACGCCCCCTTGATCCCGGTTCCCCCGATGTCGATGCCGATGGCGGTCGTCGAAGCAGTCATACCGGTCATGCTAGCGAAGCGGGAGGAGCAGGTCCCCGGCGCCCGAGCGTAGGATCGGCCCCATGGCTGACGGCGACGCGAACTCCTGGTGGTACAACTCCAAGACCGGTGCGGTGGAGCAGGGGTTCCAGTCCCCGTCCGTGGACCGCGTCGGCCCCTTCGCCTCGCGCGAGGCGGCGGCGGCGGCGCCCGAGCGGCTCCGCGAGAACAGCCGCAAGTGGGCCGAGGAGGAAGCGGCCGAGGACCGCTGACCGCCCTCTACTCGTAGCTGTGCTCGGGGGCCGGGTACTCGCCCGACTCCACGTCCTGGCGGTAGGCCGTGACGGCCCCGGTCAGGACGCCGCGCAGGTCCGCGTACTGCTTGACGAAGCGCGGGACGCGGCCGGTGGTGAAGCCTGCGAAGTCCGTCCACACGAGCAGCTGGCCGTCCACGTGGGGGCCGGCTCCGACGCCGATCGTCGGGATGCGCAGCTCCTCGGTGACCCGGCGCGCGGCCTCGCTGGGCACCATCTCCAGCACGACCGCGAAGGCGCCCGCCTCCTGGACGGCGCGGGCGTCCGCGAGGAGCTGCTCGAGACCCTCGCCGCGTCCCTGGACGATGTGACCGCCCAGACCGTGCTCGCTCTGCGGGGTGAAGCCGATGTGCGCCATCACCGGGATGCCCGCGTCGACGATCCGGCGGATCTGCTCGGCCGAGCGCACCCCGCCCTCGAGCTTCACGGCGTGCGCGTGCGTCTCCTTCATGAAGCGGAAGGCGGTGTGCAGTGCGTCGTCCGGACCGGACTCGTAGGAGCCGAACGGCATGTCGGCGACCACGAAGGCCCGCTCGACGGCTCCGGCGACCGCTCTGGCGAAGGGGATGAGCTCGTCGACGGTGACGGGGAGCGTCGTGTCGTAACCCAGCACGTTGTTGCCGGCGGAGTCACCCACGAGGAGGAAGTCGATCCCCGCCTCGTCGAAGATCCGCGCGGTGAGCTGGTCGTAGCTCGTCAGACCCGTGATGCGCACACCCGAGTCCTTCGCGTTCTGGAAGTGGCGCGTTCGAACGCGTTTCACGGGCTGCGCTGACATGGGTCCAGTCTACGGGCGGCGGTCACGGCGGCACCGGGCGGGCCGCCGTCGGCGGTCGGCGGAGCCGCTAGCCTTAGGGACGAGCAGGAAGGGCCTCGATGGACAAGCAAAGGGACTTCGTTCTTCGCACCATTGAAGAGCGAGGGATCAAATTCGTTCGCCTCTGGTTCACCGACGTCGTCGGCACTCTGAAGTCGGTCGCGATCGCGCCGGCCGAGGTCGAGGGCGCGTTCGCCGAGGGCCTGGGCTTCGACGGCTCGGCGATCGAGGGCCTCACGCGCTCCTTCGAGGCGGACGTGCTCGCGCACCCGGATCCGTCGACCTTCCAGATCCTCCCGTGGCGCGGCGAGATCGACCCCACGGCCAGGATGTTCTGCGACATCACGACGCCCGACGGACAGCCCGCCGTCGCCGATCCGCGCAACGTCCTCAAGCGGACGCTCGCCAAGGCCGCCGAGCGCGGGTTCACGTTCTACACGCACCCGGAGATCGAGTTCTACCTGCTGAAGTCGTCGACGTTCGGCGCCGAGGGGCCCGAGCCTGTCGACTCCGCCGGGTACTTCGACAACGTGCCGGGAGGCACGGCGCACGACTTCCGTCGCCGTTCCGTCCGCATGCTCGAGGATCTCGGCATCTCGGTCGAGTTCAGCCACCACGAGGCGGGACCGGGTCAGAACGAGATCGACCTCCGCTACGCGGACGCGCTGACCACGGCCGACAACATCATGACGTTCCGCACGGTCATCAAGGAGGTGGCGATCGAGCAGGGCGTCTACGCGACCTTCATGCCCAAGCCGCTCTCGGGCCACCCCGGATCCGGCATGCACACCCACCTCTCGCTGTTCGAGGGCGACGTCAACGTCTTCTACGAGCAGGGCGCGCAGTACCAGCTCTCGAAGCTCGGCCGCCAGTTCATCGCCGGCCTGCTCAAGCACGCCCCCGAGATCACCGCCGTCACGAACCAGTTCGTCAACTCCTACAAGCGGCTCTGGGGCGGCGACGAGGCGCCGAGCTACGTCTCGTGGGGACACAACAACCGCTCCGCCCTCGTGCGCGTGCCGCTGTACAAGCCCAACAAGGGCCAGTCCTCGCGCATCGAGTACCGCGCGCTCGACTCGGCGGCCAACCCGTACCTCGCCTACTCGCTGCTCCTGGCCGCAGGGCTCAAGGGCATCGAGGAGGGCTACGAGCTCCCGGCCGAGGCCGAGGACAACGTGTGGTCGCTGACCGACGCCGAGCGCCGTGCGCTGGGCTACAGCCCGCTGCCGGCGAGCCTGGATCGCGCGATCTCGCTGATGGAGGAGTCCGAGCTGGTCGCCGAGACGCTCGGGGAGCAGGTCTTCAACTTCGTGCTGCTCAACAAGCGGAAGGACTGGGCCGAGTACCGCGCCCAGGTCACTCCGTACGAGCTGCGCAGCAACCTCGAGATGCTCTGATCCGCTCGCCCCATGGCCCGCGAACGCACGCTCAGTGACATCGCGCGCCTCGGTTTCGCCGAACTCGGCGAGACCGGGGCGCGCATCGCCGAGGCGGAGCAGCTCGCGGGCCGTTCCCTGGGATCGGTCGTGCCGGCCTTCGCCTCGGTCGCCGACCCGGATGCGGCGCTGCTGGCGCTCATCGACCTGCTGCGCAGCCACCGCGATCGGATGGACGCGGTCCTGGCGGACGACGACGCGCTCACGCGACTCCTGAAGGTCACGGGAGCGTCCTCCGGCATCGCCGACTTCCTGCAGCGGAGGCCGGACGAGTTGACGAGCCTCCTCGACCCGGTGCTCTCGCTGCCCGGCCGGGCCGAGCTGCGCGACGACATGCTGGACTCCGTCGGTGCGGTCGACGGCTTCGCCGCACTCGGCGAGGAAGCGGGATGGACGGCCCTGCGCGTGCGCTACCGCCGGCTGCTCACCCGCATCGTCGTGCACGACCTGTCGCAGGCCGACCCCGTCACCGCGATCGACCGGGTCACCCGGACGCTCGCCGACCTCGCGGGCGCCGCACTCGAGGCGTCCCTGGCCGTCGCGCGGGCCGACCTGGTCGACGGCGTCGGCCCGGGGCGGTTCACGCGGGACGAGGTCGCGGCGACGCGGCTCGCCGTCATCGGCATGGGCAAGGCCGGCGCCTCCGAGCTCAACTACGTCAGCGACGTCGACGTGATCTTCGTCGCCGAGGGGGATGCTGAGCGCGAGCTCTCGAACGCCCGGGCGATCGACGTGGCGACGCGCCTCGCGGTCCTGCTGATGCGCGGCACGTCCGCCCTGGCGCTCGAGCCGGAGCTGTGGGAGGTGGATCCGAACCTGCGTCCGGAGGGCAAGCAGGGTGCCCTCGTCCGGACGCTCGAGTCGCACGTCACCTACTACGACCGGTGGGCCAAGAGCTGGGAGTTCCAGGCGCTGCTGAAGGCCAGGCCGCTCGCCGGCGACGCGCGGCTCGGGCAGGCGTACGTCGACGCCGTCGCTCCGAAGGTCTGGTCGAGCGCCTCGCGCGAGAACTTCGTCGAATCCGTGCAGCGGATGCGCGAGCGGGTCACCGAGCACATCCCGCAGAACGACGTCCACTACCAGATCAAGCTCGGCCCGGGCGGGCTGCGCGACATCGAGTTCACGGTGCAGCTCCTCCAGCTCGTGCACGGCCAGACGGACGACGAGATCCACATGCCGGGGACGCTGCTCGCCCTCGGCGCGCTCGCCGATCGGGGCTACATCGGACGATCGGCGGCGGACGAGTTCTCGAAGGACTACCGAGCACTGCGCCTGCTCGAGCACCGCCTCCAGCTGCGCCGACTCCGCCGCACCCACCTCATGCCCCGCGACGAGCACGAGCTGCGGACGCTCGCACGATCGACCGGGCTCGCCCGTTCGGCCGAGGAGCTCCTCGTCGTGTGGAACGGGATCAAGCACCGCGTGCGCGGTCTGCACGAGCGCCTCTTCTACCGTCCCCTGCTGTCGGCGGTCGCCTCGCTGCCCGACGGAGGAGCGGAGCTCTCGACCGGTCAGGCCGAGGCGCGCCTCGCGGCCATCGGCTTCACCGACGCTCGGGGCGCCCTCGGACACATCGCCGCCATGACCTCGGGAGTGTCGCGGCGCGCCAGCATCCAGCGGCACCTCGTGCCGGTGATGCTCCAGTGGTTCGCGGACGGCGCCGACCCCGACTACGGACTCCTCGCGTTCCGCCGCCTGAGCGACACGCTCGGCGGCACACCCTGGTTCCTGCGGATGCTGCGCGATTCGTCCGGTGCGGCGAAGCGGCTCACGACGGTGCTGTCCGGCTCCCGCTACGTCGGAGAGCTCCTCGACCGCATCCCGGAGTCGGCGGCCTGGCTCGAGGACGACGACGACCTCCGCCCCCGCACGGCCGCGCAGCTGAACGAGGAGGTGCGCGCTGTCCTGGCGCGGCACGACACCCCCGAGGCCGTCGCCGGCGTGCTGCGGGCGATGCGCCGCCGCGAGGTGCTGCGCACCGCGATCGGGGGAGTGCTCGGTCTGAGCTCGATCGAGGAGATCGCCCGCAGCCTCACCGACATCATCTCCGCGCTCCTGGGCGGCGTCCTCGCCTCCGTCCGCCGCGCGAGCAGCCATCGCCCCGGGTCCGACCTCGAGTTCGCCGTGATCGGCATGGGTCGCTACGGGGGAGCGGAGCTCGGCTTCGGCTCGGATGCCGACGTCGTCTACGTCCAGCGCCACGGCTCCGGCGAGCCGCGGGACGCCCAGACCTACGCGCAGCATCTGGTCGCTGAGCTCGTGCGGCTGACGGAGGATTCGCGGCTGCCGCTGGATCTCGACGCCGATCTGCGCCCCGAGGGCAAGAACGGCCCGCTGGTGCGGTCACTCGACTCGTACCGGGCCTACTACGCCCGCTGGTCCCTGACGTGGGAGGCGCAGGCGCTGCTGCGCGCGCGGGGGGTCGCGGGTGATGCGACCCTGATCGCCGACTTCGCCGCACTCGCCGACGGCGTCCGCTACCCGAGTGGGATCTCGGACCGGGACATCCGCGAGGTGAAGCGGATCAAGGCCCGTGTCGAGAACGAGCGCCTGCCGCAGGGCGCCGACCCCAGGCGTCACCTCAAACTCGGCCGCGGCTCCCTCAGCGACGTCGAATGGCTGGTGCAGCTCCTGCAGCTCGAGCACGCCCACGCGATCCCCGCGCTGCGGACCACGTCGACCCTCACGGCGCTGCAGGTGGCGGAGGAGGAGGCGCTGCTGATGCCCGCCGACTCCGAGCGCCTGCGCGCGGCGTGGCTCCTGTCGTCCCGCGTCCGCTCCGCGATGACGCTGTGGTCGAACCGCACGAGCGACGTCCTGCCGACCGATCGGATGCAGCTCGAGGGTGTCGCCCGGCTGCTCGAGTACCCGGCCGGATCCGCCACGCAGCTCGAGGACGACTACCTCGGCGTCACGCGCCGCGCTCGCGCGGTCTTCGAGCGCTGCTTCTACGGGCCCTCCGACGGCGAGCCGACGACGCGCTGAGCGGGGCTCCGCGGAAGGCGGACGCTGCTCACCGCGCTGAACGACCGAGGGCCGCCCTCCCGAAGGAGAGCGGCCCTGTGCGATCCGATCGGACCGGTCCTCGTCGGACCGGTCCCCGTCGGATCAGACGCCGTAGTAGAGCTCGAACTCGAAGGGGTGCGGGCGCTGCGCGAGCGGCTTGATCTCCTTCTCGCGCTTGTACTCGATCCAGGTGTCGATGAGCTCCTGGGTGAACACGCCGCCCTGGAGAAGGAAGTCGTGGTCGGCCTCGAGAGCGTCGAGCGCCTCGCCGAGGGTCGCGGGGACCTGCGGGATGAGCTTCGCCTCCTCGGGGGGCAGCTCGTAGAGGTCCTTGTCGACCGGCTCGTGCGGCTCGATGCGGTTCTTGATGCCGTCGAGGCCCGCCATGAGCTGGGCCGCGAACGCGAGGTACGGGTTGCCCGAGGCGTCAGGCGCACGGAACTCGATGCGCTTGGCCTTGGGGTTGGTGCCCGTGATCGGGATGCGGATCGACGCGGAGCGGTTGCCGGCCGAGTAGACCAGGTTGACCGGAGCCTCGAAGCCCGGGATCAGGCGGTGGTAGGAGTTGACCGTCGGGTTCGTGAACGCGAGCACGGCGGGGGCGTGCTTGAGCAGGCCTCCGATGTACCAGCGGGCGAGGTCCGAGAGTCCGCCGTAGCCGTTCTCGTCGTAGAAGAGCGGCGTGCCGTCGTTCCACAGCGACTGGTGGGTGTGCATGCCCGACCCGTTGTCGCCGAAGAGCGGCTTCGGCATGAACGTGGCGGTCTTGCCCCACTGCTCGGCCGTGTTCTTCACGATGTACTTGAACTTCAGGATGTCGTCCGCCGCGTGCACCATGGTGTCGAAGCGGTAGTTGATCTCGGCCTGTCCGCCGGTGCCCACCTCGTGGTGCGAGCGCTCGAGGATGAGGCCCGCGTCGATCAGCTTGAGGCAGATGTCGTCGCGCAGGTCGGCCTGCTTGTCGACGGGGCTCACGGGGAAGTAGCCGCCCTTGTAGGGCGTCTTGTTGCCGAGGTTGCCGCCCTCCTCGACGCGTCCCGAGTTCCAGGCGCCCTCGACCGAGTCCACGGAGTGGAAGGCCGAGTTCTGCGTGATCTCGTAGCGGACGTCGTCGAAGATGTAGAACTCCGCCTCGGGGGCGAAGAACGCGGTGTCCGCGATGCCGGTGGAGGCGAGGTACTTCTCGGCCTTCTTGGCGACCTGACGCGGGTCCTTCGAGTAGATCTCCCCGTTGCGCGGGTTGTAGATGTCGAAGACCAGGATCAGCGTGCGCTCGACGCGGAACGGGTCCACGTAGGCGGTGGTCACGTCGGGGATCAGCTGCATGTCCGATTCGTGGATGTTCGCGAATCCGCGGATCGAGGACCCGTCGAAGAGCTGGCCGACGGAGAAGAACTCCTCGTCGACAGTCGAGGCGGGGATGTTGAAGTGCTGCTGGACACCGGGGAGATCGGTGAACCGGATGTCGAGGAACTTGACGTCCGTGTCCTTGATGAACTTGAGCACCTCGGAAGAATCTTTAAACATGCAAAGGTCTCCAATGGCGTAACGGGTGACTGCGGAGCGCAGCCGTCCCAGGCTAGTGACAGGGTGTGTCCCTGCCGTGTCCCCTCTGTTTCCGGCGTGTTACGTGAACCTGACTCGACCGCCGCCCACCGGCTCGCGGTCGCCTCCGAGACACCGCGGATAGCATGGGGCTCATGCCCGAACGCAGGACCTTCGCCGATGTCGCGCCGAGCAGCTGGCCGGGGGAGCGCCTCGGGCTTCCCCGCGAGGGACGGATGTCGATCGCCCGCCCCGGACGCCGGATCGCGGCCCTGGTCGTCGACTTCGCGATCGCCGCACTCCTGTCGCTGGCGTTCTTCCAGTACGACCGCTGGGCCAGCCTGATCCTGTTCGTCGTCCTGCAGGCGGTCTTCATCCCCACCATCGGCGGCAGCATCGGCCACCGGCTCCTGCGGATGCGCGTGGTCCGCCTCGGCGGCGGGTGGGTCGGAGCGTGGCGCCCCCTCGTCCGCTCGGTCCTGCTCGCGGTGCTCGTCCCGGCGCTGGTCTGGGACTCGGACCAGCGCGGCTTCCACGACAAGGTCGCGGGAACGGTGCTCGTCCGCTACTGATCGCTCGGCCGCGCGAGGTCCGTACGACGGGCCGGACCGCGGCTGCCCGGGAACGGGATCGGGCCGGGGAACAGATCGGGGCCGTGCGCCTCGACGGCGGACGGCCCCGATGGGGGAGTGATCAGCGCGAGCGCTGCGGGCGGACCTTGAACGGGTCCACTCCCTTGGGGATCGGCAGCGAGGTGTTCAGCGACGCGAGACGGTTCTTGACCGCGAGGACCTCGGCCTTGGTCAGGGTCTTCTTCGTCTTCGCGAGGGTCCGCGGGATGCGGTGCAGCGGCACCGAGTCGGCGTCGGGACCGACGTGCACGAACGTGACGGGGACGTTGGGGAGGATCCGGGTGACCTTGCGGCGCTCGTCGTCGAGCATCCGCTTCGTGCGCCCGGACGGCCCCTCGGCGATCAGCACCACGCCACCGCGACCGACGGCGCGGTAGACCGCGTCCTGCGTCTTGCCGTTGACGGCCACCGGCATCTCGGTGCCGGTCCAGCTGCCGCGGAGCCCGCTGCGCAGCACCGCGCCGACCGCACCCGGCTGACCGGCGATCTGACCGTAGGCCGCGCGCTCGGCGCGCCGCGAGAGCACGGCGAGACCGGCGACCATGCCGGCGAGGAGGCCGACGAGGATCCAGAGGGCGATGACGAATCCGTTGCCGTTGCCCAAGAGGATCCCGAGGAGCACGCCGAGCAGGACGGGGAGCAGAGCGGCGAGGAGGATGATCCACACGGCACTGCTGTCGTAGCGGCGGGTCATCTGGAACACCTGCCACATCTGCTTGAGACGTCCGGGTTCCTTGACCGCCTTCGTCGACGGTTCCGTGCTGCGTGCCATGGGGTCAAGGATACCGAGCCGACCCGGGCAGCGGGACCGATCGGTGCGGAACCGGGGCGGGACGCCTCCCCAGTCGGCCCTGCCGGCCTTCCCTCCACTGATCGCGCGGGCCGGTCACGCGCGGAACTCGCAGACGGCACTCTCGGCGCATGGCATCGATCCCGGATCAGCAGGACGCCGCACAGCGACCGGCCCCCGCCGGCTACGAGCTCGTCGGGCCCTCCGCGGTCGGCGAGCTCGTGCGCGCTCCCGACGGAACCGTCCTCCTGGCGCGGCGGTGCTCTCGACCGCGGGCGGCGGCCGCACTCCGCTCAGGCCTCGCCGACCTGCCTCCCCACGACCATCGGGAGACCCTCGTCGACCTCGCCGACGAGGACGGGGACGCCGTCGTGCTGCTGACCCGGCCGGCCGTCATCGACACTCTCGCGGGCCTGGTGACCCGCGGCCGCGTCCTCACCGCGGGAGCGGCGGTGACGGTCCTCGCTCCGATCGCCGCCGCGCTCCGCGACGCCCAGGAGCACGGAGTGCTCGTCGCGGTCGACGCGGGGACGGTCGGACTGACGGCGCAGGGGCGGCCGGTGCTGCTGCTGACCGGTGGCGAGGGCGCGACGACGGCCCCCGCCGAGGCGCTGCGACGCCTGATGCTCGTGGTCCGACCGCAGTCCCCGCCACCGCCGACGGCGGAGCTCGCCGAGCTGGAGGCGCATCTCTACCGCTCGGCGGTCCCGGCGCCGCTCGGCGACCTGCTCGCGCCTCCGATCGTCGCGACGGCGCCCGAGGAGGAGGGCGCCGGCCCGCCGGTCGCCGCGACTGCGCTCGACTGCGCGCGAAGGGCCCTCCTCGCACTGACCCGCCGGAGACGAGAGGCCCCTCGCCGTCCCCGGAGCCGAACGCGTGATCCGGCAGCGGCCGCCCCGGACGGCGGTCCGGCGAGGCACCGGCGCGTGCACCCCCTCGACGGCTGGAGACGGAGGGTCCTCACCGTCGTGTCCGCGCGACGGGGGCCGCTGCTGTCGGCCGCGGTCGTCGTGGTCGGCGCCCTTGTCGCCTCGCTCGCGACCCAGGGCGGCGGGCAGTCGGCGCGTTCGGCGGCGGCGGACGATCGGGGCGGCGCATCCGCTCGCCCGAGCACCTCGTCCCCTGCGTCTCCCGCGCCGCCGGGCCCTGACACTCCCGCCGGTGACGCGGCGACGGCCCTGCTCCGCGCCGCTGCGGCGTGCACGGCGACCGGGGGCGTCTCCTGCCTCCGCAGCCTGACGACGGACGATTCGCCGCTGCGCTCCGAGGGCGCGTCCGACTACGTCGCGTCGCTCGGGCTGCTGGACGGTGCGGTCCTGACCGACACGCACGGCGCGACCGCGCTCGTCGAGGTCGGCCTCGACGGAGGAACGACAGCGGCCTCCGTCCTGATCATCAGGACGGAGGCCGGCTGGCTGCTGCGCGAGGTGTTCACCGAGTGAGGGCGGGACGCCCCCGCCTCAGCGGCACCTCGCGATCAGATGCCCAGGTCGTTCTCGAACGAGCCCTCCTCGAGGCGCTCCTTGATCGCGACCAGGAAGCGCGCCGCGTCCGCGCCGTCCACCGTCCGGTGGTCGTACGAGAGCGCCAGGTAGACGGTCGAGCGGATCGCGATGGCGTCCTGACCGTCGACCTGCACCACGGCGGGCTTGCGGGTCACGATGCCGGTGCCGAGGATCGCGGTCTGCGGCAGGAAGACGACGGGCGTGTCGAACAGCGCGCCGCGCGATCCGGTGTTGGTCAGCGTGAAGGTGCCGCCGGCCAGCTCGTCGGGCTTGAGCTTGTTGTTGCGGGTGCGCTCCGCGAGGTCGCCGATGGTGGAGGCGATCTGCGCGAGGTTGAGGTCCGACGCGTTCTTCAGGACCGGGGTCAGCAGGCCGCGCTCGGTGTCGACCGCGATGCTGATGTTCTCGTGGTCCGGGTAGACGATCGAGTCGCCGTCGAGCGTCGAGTTGATGACCGGGTAGGCCTTCAGCGCCTCGGCGGCCGCCAGGGCGAAGAACGGGAGGAAGGACAGCTTGGCGCCGGTCTTCTCCTGGAAGCTCTTCTTCACCGAGTCGCGGAAGCGGGCGACGTTGGTCACGTCGACCTCGACGACCGAGGTGAGCTGAGCGGTCGACTGCATCGACTCGACGGCGCGCTGGGCGAGGACCTTCCGCAGACGCGAGAGCGACTGCGTCGTGCCGCGCAGGGGCGAGGTCTCGAGCGGGGTGCGCGCGGCCTTCGCGGCGGCGGCGGCGGGAGCCGACACGGGGGCGGCGGGAGCCGACTTGGCGGCCTCGACCGCGTCGAGGACGTCCTGCTTGCGGATGCGCCCGCCGACTCCGGTTCCGGTGAGGGAGGCCAGGTCGATGCCGTGCTCGCTCGCGAGCTTGCGCACGAGCGGCGTGACGTAACCGGGGTTCGAGT
>NZ_JAMRYM010000066.1:0-21264 GCF_023743255.1 Rathayibacter rubneri
GCGGAGGGGGCCGGGGTGAGGGTCGCGTACGACTCCAGGGCGTTGGTCAGCACGGGGACCAGGAGCTCCTTGCCCTCCACGTCGCCGTACTGGAAGTAGACGGGGAACAGGCTGCCGGGAACGGTGTCGAGGCCCGTCATCGTCACCGCCTGCTCGGCGGTCGGGCCGATGTCGTTCCGGCCGGGGACGAGCTCGAGCTCGCCGTCGGTACGGCCCTCGCTCGACTCGTACTGCACCTCGAGCGTCTCGGTGTCGGCGGAGTCGTTGACGATCGTGACGACGAGAGTGCCCTCCTCGCCGTCGTTCGACACGATGAACGCGTTGCGGAGGGCGAGATCGCCGATGGTCGCTCCGACTCCGTCGCTCGGGTCGTAGATGTTGCGGGTCGCCTGGGGGGCGACGAGGTTGCAGCCGGCGGTTGCGAGGGCGACGCCGACCGCGAGAACGACGGATGCAGCGATACGCGCCTTCACGGGTTCCTCCAGATCGTCGGCCCTGCTCGCCCCGGACAGGGCGTCTTCACGGTGCACGAGCCGACTCCAGATTAGCGTAGCGACCCCTCCGCGCCGGTCCGACCGAGGGGGTCCTCACTCGCGCAGACCCCCTGGTACTCTGACCGCCGGCGACCGCCGGAGGAAGGACGTGCCCGATGACCCCTCTCTCCGCGTCGGCCCCCACCGTCGCCGTCGTGATCGTCGCGGCGGGCAGCGGCACCCGGCTCGGACGGGAGCGCCCCAAGGCCTACGTCGACTGCGCGGGCCGGACGATCCTCGAGCGCAGCCTCCGCACGGTCCTCACGCTCTCCGAGCCCGTCGAGATCGTCGTCGTGGCGCCGGCGGAGCTCGTCGACGAGACCGTCGCGCTCTGCCGCAGCGCCTCGGGCTCCGACGGCATCGCGGTCACGGCCGGAGGGGCGACCCGTCAGGAGTCGGTGTCCCGCGGCCTGGCGCTGCTCGGACCCTCGATCGACACGGTGCTCGTGCACGACGCAGCGCGCGCCCTCACTCCCGTCGGCCAGTTCGAGCGGGTCGTCGCGGCCGTCCGCTCGACCGGGGGAGGGGTCGTCCCCGGCCTGCCCGTCACGGACACGATCAAGCGCATCGAGGCCGACGGCGCGATCCTCGAGACGGTCGACCGCTCGCTGCTGGCCGCCGTGCAGACCCCGCAGGGCTTCCCGCGCGCACTGCTCGACGCCGCGTACGCGGCGGCCGGGACGGAGCACACGGACGACGCGGCGCTCCTCGCGGCGCACGGGCACGGATCCGTCGTCGTCGCGGGCGACCCGCTCGCCTTCAAGATCACCACGCCGTGGGACCTCTCGCGGGCGGAGCAGCTCCTCGCCCCGCCGGCGCCCGTCGCTCCTCCGCGGGTCGGCATCGGCACCGACGTGCACGCCTTCGACGACGAGTCGCCGCTCTGGCTCGCGGGGCTCCACTGGCCCGGGGAGCGGGGCCTGTCCGGCCACAGCGACGGGGATCCGGTCGCGCACGCGATCTGCGACGCGCTGCTGGCGGCCGCGGGCCTCGGCGACATCGGCTCCCGCTTCGGCACCTCCGACCCGCGGTTCGCGAACGCGCACGGCGAGGTGTTCCTCGTCGCGACGCGCGATCTCGTCGAGGCGGCGGGGTTCATCATCGGCAACGTGTCGGTGCAGCTCATCGGCAACCGCCCGAAGTTCTCGCCGCGCCGGGACGAGGCGCAGCAGCTGCTCTCGGGGCTGCTCGGCGCCCCGGTGAGCGTGGCCGCCACCACGTCGGACGCCCTCGGCTTCACCGGCCGGGGCGAGGGAGTGGCGGCGACCGCCGCCGCACTCGTGCTCCCCGCCCCGTCAGCGCGCTGATCCGCGGCCCGGCCGGAGGCGGCGCGCCCGGTAAACTCGCCCCGTGACTCTGCGACTGCACGACTCGAAGGCCCAGGCCCTCGTCGATTTCGTCCCCCTCCGTGCGAACGAGGTCGGGATGTACGTCTGCGGACCCACCGTGCAGTCCTCCCCGCAC
Organism: Rathayibacter rubneri; assembly: GCF_023743255.1. NCBI lineage: Bacteria > Bacillati > Actinomycetota > Actinomycetes > Micrococcales > Microbacteriaceae > Rathayibacter > Rathayibacter rubneri. Next base: position 1,998 of record NZ_JAMRYM010000066.1, read on the forward strand.
ATCGGGCACCTGCGCTCGGCCCTGGTCTACGACCAGCTGCGGCGCTGGCTCCGCTACCGCGGGTTCCACGTCACCCTCGTGCGCAACGTCACCGACATCGACGACAAGATCCTCGCGATCGCCGAGGAGTCGCGCCGCGCCGCGCCCGAGGGGGCGCCGTCGGAGCAGTGGTGGGCCCTCGCCTACCGCGTCGAGCTCGAGTTCACGGCGGCCTACAACGCCCTCGGCATCCTCGCTCCCACCTACGAGCCGCGCGCCACGGCGAGCATCGCCGAGATGATCGGGCTCGTGCAGCGCCTCATCGAGCTGGGCCACGCGTACCCCGCGCCCGACGAGTCCGGCGACGTCTACTTCGACACCCGCTCCTGGCCCGACTACGGTGCGCTCACCCACCAGCGCCTCGAGAGCATGGAGGCCGCGACCGACGCGGACCCGCGCGGCAAGCGCGACCCCCACGATTTCGCCCTCTGGAAGGGCATGAAGCCCGACGAGCCCGAGTCGGCGTCCTGGGCCTCGCCGTGGGGCCGGGGCCGCCCGGGCTGGCACATCGAGTGCTCGGCGATGTCGACGAAGTACCTCGGCACGCAGTTCGACATCCACGGCGGCGGCCTCGACCTCCGCTTCCCGCACCACGAGAACGAGCTCGCCCAGTCCAGCGCGGCGGGGCACGCCTTCGCCTCCTACTGGCTGCACAACGGCCTCGTCTCGGTGACCGGGCAGAAGATGAGCAAGTCGCTCGGCAACTCCGTCTTCGCGTCCGAGCTCCTGGACGCCGCGCGACCGCTGGTCGTCCGGTACTACCTCGGCTCGGCGCACTACCGCTCGACGCTCGAGTTCCACGACGGGGCGCTCGACGAGGCCGAGGCCGCTCTCGAGCGGATCGAGGGCTTCCTCGACCGGTCGCGCCGACGCCTGGAGGGCACCCGTTTCGCGACCCTCGGCGAGCCGCTCGTGCCCGAGGAGTTCGCCGAGGCGATGGACGACGACCTGTCGGTCCCGCAGGCCGTCGGCGTCCTGCACGAGACCGTCCGGGCCGGCAACGCCGCTCTCGACGCCGAGGATCTGGGCACCGTCGCGGCGCTGCGCACGCAGGTCCTCGCCATGGCGTCGGTGCTCGGCATCGACCCGGAGGCGCCCGAGTGGGCGCGCTCCGACGACGAGCCCTCCTACCGGGCTCTGAGCGTCCTCGTCGACCGTCTGGTCCTCGAGCGCCAGTCCGCGCGGGAGCAGCGCGACTGGGCGGCCGCCGACCGCATCCGAACCGATCTCGCTGCGGCGGGAATCACGATCGAAGACACCCAGACGGGTGCGCATTGGAGTCTCGATGGCGAATAAGCCCGGCCGCCCAGGAGCGGTCCGAAAGAAGAGCAAGGGCAAGGCCGTCGGTTCCGGCGGTCAGGGTCGTCAGGCCCTCGAGGGCAAGAAGCCCACGCCGAAGGCGGAGGACCGCCCCTACCACCCCGCTGGCAAGGCGAAGGCGGCGCGCGAGCGCTTCGTCGCCGCCGGCGGCAAGGGGCGTCCCGGCAGCACGCTGTCGGCGGCCGCCCGAGGGGGAGCGGGCCGCCCCGCTCCGTCGCGCAGGCCCAAGAGCGGCGACGAGTCCGAGATGGTCACGGGGCGCAACTCCGTTCTCGAGGCGCTGCGGGCGAAGATCCCCGCGACGACGCTCTACGTGGCGACCCGCATCGAGATGGACGACCGGGTCAAGGAGGCGCTCAAGCTCGCCACCGCGCGCGGCCTGCCCGTCCTCGAGGTCATGCGCCCCGAGCTCGACCGGCTCGCCGGCCCCGACTCGGTGCACCAGGGCCTCGTGCTCAAGGTGCCGCCGTACGAGTACGCCCACCCGAGCGATCTGCTGCAGCGCAGCATCTCCCGCGCGCAGGTCCCGCTGTTCGTCGCTCTCGACGGCATCACCGATCCCCGCAATCTCGGCGCGATCATCCGCTCGGTCGCCGCGTTCGGCGGCCAGGGCGTCATCGTGCCGCAGCGCCGCTCGGTGGGTCTGAACTCGGCCGCGTGGAAGACCTCGGCCGGAGCCGCGGCCCGCGTCCCCGTCGCCATGGCGTCGAACCTGACCGCCATGATCAAGGACTTCAAGCGCGACGGCGTCTTCGTCATCGGACTCGACGGCGGCGGCGACACCGTGCTTCCGGGGCTCGAGCTGGCCGACCGGCCCCTGCTCGTGCTCGTCGGCAGCGAGGGCAAGGGGCTGTCCCGCCTCGTCACCGAGCAGTGCGACGCGATCGTCTCGATCCCGATCAGCTCGGCGGCGGAGTCGCTGAACGCGGGCATCGCGGCGTCCGTCGCGCTCTACGAGATCTCGAAGCTCCGCGCCTCGACCGAGTAGCGAGGGCCCCGGCACGGCGATCTGCGGCGTTGTCGTCGGGCGCGAACAACGAAGGGCCCGTGCGGATCACTCCGCACGGGCCCTTCCTCGGTCCGGGTCAGACGTTCTTCGTCCAGTCGACCTCGGCGTCCTCGTCGGTCAGCTCGGCGTCGCCCGCCTCGTCGATCACCAGGTTGGGGAGCGTCAACGCCTCGGTGGGCGGGGCGATGATCGTCGCCTCGTCGCGGCGGTGGCGCAGGATGTCGTTCACGTACGCGGTGACCGCCTCGGCGAGCGGCACGTCGCGCGCCTGCTGCTGCGACATGAACCAGCGGTGCTCCAGCAGCTGGTGGAACATCTCCGCCGGCTCCAGACGCCCCTTCAGATCGCGCGGGATCGAGCGGATCACCGGCTCGAAGACCTGGGCCAGCCACTCGTGCGCCACCATCTCCTCGTCCAGACCCTGCTTGCCGTAGGTCGCGGTGTACGAGTCGAGGTCGTTGAGGAGCCGCCGCGCCTGGTTCTCCTGGGCGTCGAGCCCGGTCAGGCGGAGCAGCCGGCGCTGGTGGTGCCCGGCGTCGACGACCTTCGGCTGGATCCGCACCGTCGATCCGGCGTCGTCGGTCTTGATCGCGAGCTCCTCGATGTCGAAGCCCAGGTCGTTCAGGCGGTTCACCCGGTCGTTGATCCGCCAGCGCTCGGAGGTGGCGAACGACTCGACGCCGGTCAGCTCCTTCCAGAGGCTGCGGTACGCCGCGACGATGCCGTCCGACACGGTGATCGGGTCGAGGTCCTCGTCCACGCGGCCGCCCGCCTCGAGGTCGAGCAGCTCGCCGGCGATGTTCACTCGGGCGATCTCGAGGTCGTTCTCGCGCTGGCCGTTCGAGAGCCCGCCCGAGTAGAGCTGACCCGTCTCGGCGTCGACCAGGTAGGCGGCGAACGCGCCGGCGTCGCGCCGGAACAGCGTGTTCGAGAGCGACACGTCGCCCCAGAAGAAGCCGATCACGTGCAGGCGGACGAGCAGGAGGGCGAGGGCGTCGACGAGGCGGGTCGCCGTGTCGGGCCGCAGCGTCTGCGAGAAGAGCGCCCGGTAGGGGAGCGAGAACTTGAGGTGGCGCGTCACCAGTACGGCGGGCAGCTCACCGCCCTCGTCGTCCGTGCGGTTCGCGATGACGGCTCCCGGCACCACGCAGGGCACGTCGAGGCGCTGGAGTGTCTTCAGCATCTCGTACTCGCGACGGGCCATCTCGGCGGTCGTCTCCTTGACGGCGACGACGTGTCCCGAGAGGTGGGCGAAGCGCACCGTGTGCCGCGAGATGCCCTTGGGCAGGGCGGCGATGTAGGCGTCGGGCCAGTCGTCGAGGCGCAGGTTCCACGGGAGGTCGAGGAGGGCGGGGTCGACGGTGGCGGAGGTGATGTTCAGGGATCCGGACATGGAGCGCCGTTCGTGTCGGAAGTCGGGCGGTGGAGGAGCGGTAACGAACGCTGCCGCCGTCCCGGAGGAGACGGCGGCAGCGTGTGCGCGGGAGCGGGGCCTTAGGAGAGGCGCTCGCCCGACTCCGCGTCGAAGATGTGCACGCGGTGGTTCGCGGTCACGTAGACGCGGTCGCCCGCGGTGGGGTGCACGCGGCCGTCGACGCGCGCGACGATGTCGGTGCGGCGTCCCTCGACCTCGGTGTGGCCGTAGAGGTAACCGTCCGACCCGAGCTCCTCGATGAGGTCGACCTCGATGGGGAGGCCGCCGGGCTGCGTCGAGACGGTGACGTCCTCGGGGCGCACGCCGAGCGTGACGACCTTCTGGCTCGTCTTCGCGAGCGCCTCGCGGGCGATCGGGAGGACCGTGTCGCCGAACTTGACTCCGCCGTCGGTGACATCGGCGTGGAACAGATTCATCGCGGGCGAGCCGATGAAGCCGGCCACGAAGACGTTGTTCGGGTTCTCGTACAGGTCGCGCGGGCTGCCGACCTGCTGGAGGAGGCCGTCCTTGAGGACCGCGATGCGGTCGCCCATGGTGAGCGCCTCGGTCTGGTCGTGGGTGACGTAGACCGTGGTGATGCCCAGGCGGCGCTGGAGGGTGCCGATCTGAGTGCGGGTCTGGACGCGGAGCTTGGCGTCGAGGTTCGACAGCGGCTCGTCCATGAGGAACACCTGCGGCTTGCGGACGATGGCGCGGCCCATCGCCACGCGCTGACGTTGACCTCCGGACAGGGCCTTCGGCTTGCGGTTGAGGTAGGGCTCGAGGTCGAGCATCTTCGCGGCCTCGAGGACCCGCGCGGCGCGCTCGTCCTTGTTGATGCCGGCGATCTTGAGCGCGAAGCCCATGTTCTCGGCGACCGACATGTGCGGGTACAGCGCGTAGTTCTGGAACACCATCGCGATGTCGCGGTCCTTCGGCGGAACGTCCGTGACGTTGCGGTCGCCGATGAGGATGCGGCCCTCGTTGACCTCTTCGAGGCCGGCGAGCATGCGCAGGGAGGTGGACTTGCCGCAGCCGGAGGGCCCGACGAGGACGAGGAACTCGCCGTCGCCGACCTCGAGGTTCAGCTTGTCGACGGAGGCACGCGTGGCCCCGGGGTAGACGCGGGACGCGTGGTCATAGGTTACGGACGCCATTGTTCTTGCTCCTTCACCGGCAGGTACGTGCCGGACGATCCGAGTGAATGGAATTGATGATGGTCATCGTCGTGTGGACGACGGCGGCCAACCGTCACAGTATGCCACGCGCCCGAGCGGCGCCACCGCGGCCGCTCCTCACTGCTCGCGGTCCCGGCGCCTGCCCGCCGTTTGGGGGATTCCCAGGGCTCGCGCGTAGGATTCCGGCGTCGCGACCCGGCGACGTTTTCCCCCTCTCTTTCTCGGAGTGTCCTTGTCATGACCAACGGCGGAGCCAACGACCGTCTCTCGAAGAATCAGCGTCGAGAGGCAGCGAGGGAGAAGGCCCGACGACTCCGCGAGCAGCAGAAGCGCCGCGATCGCGCCGGCCGCCTCCTCCTGCAGGGTGGGCTCGCCGTCGCCGTGATCGCCGTCGTGGCGATCGTGGCCCTGGTGCTCGTGCCGAACCTCCGCCCGGCCGAGGTGGGCCCCGGTCCGGCGAACATGGCCAGCGACGGCCTCGTCGTGGGCGAGGGCCTGGTCGCTCAGACCTCCGACCCCATCCCCGCCAGCGGCACCCCCAGCCCGAGCGACCTCGACACCTCGACGGGCACCGTCGACATCCGCGTCTACGTCGACTACCTGTGCCCCTACTGCGGCCAGTTCGAGACGACCAACGGCGAGCAGATCCAGGAGTGGGTCGAGAGCGGGGCCGCGACCGTCGAGATCCACCCGATCGCGATCCTGACCACGCGCTCCAACGGCACGAAGTACTCGGAGCGCGCCGCGAACGCCGCCGCCTGCGTCGCCGACAGCTCTCCCGACTCCTTCTTCGACTTCAACGCGCTGCTCTTCGAGAACCAGCCCGCCGAGGGCACCGACGGCCTGTCCGACAAGCAGCTCAAGGGCTACGCGGCCGACGCCGGAGTCGAGGACACGGCCGCCGTCGACTCCTGCATCGACGACGGCTCCTTCACGAGCTGGGTGCAGGCCGCGACCGAGCGGGCGACCGCGGGACCGCTGCCGGGCACCGAGGTCGAGAAGGTCTCGGGCACCCCGACCGTCCTCGTGAACGGCGAGGCGTACACCGGCTCCCTCACCGACCCGGAGGCGTTCAGCTCGTTCGTGCTCGCCTCGGCGGCCGACACCTACTCCTCGGCGTCGCCCACTCCGACGCCCGCGAGCTGACGCTCAGCGAGCACTGACGAAGGGGCGCGTCCGGAGGATCCGGGCGCGCCCCTTCGTCGTCGTGCGCGTCGTGAAGAGGCGCGTTCCACGTGCGGCGAGCTCGCCGACCCGGACTCCCGATCAGCGGGACGACCACGGAGTGCGTCGGAGCGGAGCACGGCCCCGATCCGACGCGCGGGTGGGCTCGAAAACTGCGGAGCCGACGACGGGACTCGAACCCGTAACCGCCCGATTACAAGTCGGGTGCGCTACCAATTGCGCCACGTCGGCAGGTGCCCGGAGGCACGCGGACACACTATCGCGGGCGCCGCGCCGGGGAGGCGGGGCGCCCGCGGGCGTCAGGGTGCGAGGACGCTGAGGTGCTTCTCGGCCGGCGTCGGCCGCTTGGGCCCGCCGATCTTGCCGTCGGGACGCCCGACGTACAGCCAGCCCAGGAGCTCCTCGCCCTTCTCGAGGCGGTGCGCCTTGCGGACGGCCTTGGAGCGCGTGTAGGAGCCGGTGCGCCAGAACACGCCCCACCCCGCCTCGTCCAGCAGCAGGCTCAGGAGGTGCGCGACGCCCGAGGCGACGGCCTCCTGCTCCCAGTCCGGCACGCTGGACTTCTTCGTGCTCACCACGACGGCGAGCAGGAGCGAGGCGCGGTGCGTCTTCTCGATGTACTTGCGCGGGTCCTTCTTCGACCCGGACGCCGCCGCGAAGGCGCGGCCGATGCGGTCGCGCGCCGCTCCACGGATCTCGATGACCCGCCAGGGGCGCAGCGAGCTGTGGTCGGCGAGGCGCGACGCCGCCTGGACGTACGTCGCGATCTCGGCGTGCCCCGGCGCCTCAGCCGTCACCTTCGACCGCGAGCGCCGGGCGAGGACGGCGTCGAGCACCGGAGTGGGCACCGTCACTCGCTCTCGGCCTGGAACTCGAGCGCGATCGAGTTCATGCAGTAGCGGTCGCCGGTCGGCGTGCCGAAGCCGTCGGGGAACACGTGGCCGAGGTGCGAGCCGCAGTTGGCGCAGCGCACCTCGGTGCGCACCATGCCGAGGGTGCTGTCCTCGATCAGCTGGACCGCGTCCGGGTTCACGGACTCGTAGAAGCTGGGCCAGCCGCAGCCGGAGTCGAACTTGGTGCCGCTCTGGAAGAGCTCCGCGTGGCAGGCGGCACAGGTGTAGAGGCCGGAGCGGTGCTCGTCGAGCAGCTCGCCCGTCCACGGACGCTCGGTGGCGGCTTCGCGCAGGACCGCGTACTGCTCGCGGTCGAGCTCCTCGCGCCACTGGGCGTCGGTCTTGTTCACGGAATACGACGACATGGGTCTCCCTAGGATTCCTCGCAAGTTTACGGGGGAGGGGGTGCTCCCCTCCTCTCGTAAACTCTCCGCCGTGCAGGCGCATTCCGTGATCTCCAAGGCGTGGAGCGAACTCACGATCGAGGAGGTCCACTCGTTCGCGAGGCTCCGGACCGACGTGTTCCTCCGCGAGCAGGGAGTGGACGACGAGGAGCTCGACGCGCGCGATCTCGAGCCGACCACGCGCCACTGGTGGATCGCGGACGAGCGGGGCACCGCGGCGTACCTCCGCACCCTCCGCGACGAGGAGCCGGAGCACGCCGATGCGCACCGGATCATCGGACGCGTCGTGACGCGCGCGGACCGGCGCGGCGAGGGACTCGCCCACGCCCTGGTGCAGGCGGTCGTCGAGCGCTACGGGCAGGAGGCGATGCTCCTGCACGCGCAGACGTACGTCGCAGGGCTCTACGCGCGCTCGGGGTTCGCGGCGTTCGGCGAGGAGTACCGGGAGGCGGGCATCGCCCACGTGAGCATGTATCGGAGCGCCTCCCCGGTGCGGGCGGGCGGCGTGCCTACGCTGGAGGGATGAGCGGGACGACGGGAACGACGCGGGGCGCGGGCGCGACCCTCTCGGACCGGGACCGCGAGGTCCTCGCCTTCGAGCGCGAGTGGACGTCGCGCTCGGGCGACAAGGAGGACGCGATCCGGTCCAGGTTCGGCCTGTCGGTCGCCCGCTACTATCAGGTCCTCGGCGCGGTCCTCGCCTCTCCGGCGGCCCTCGCTCACGACCCGATGCTCGTCAACCGCCTCCTGCGCATCCGCGACGGACGCTCCGGTGCCCGCGCGGCACGACGCCTCGGGCGCCCCGAGTAGACCCGCTGCTCGAGCACACCGCAACGGAAGGCCGGCCCCGACCCGATGTCGAACACGCACCCCAAGGACCGCTTCGACGAGATCCCGGCGATGGAGGGGCGCGTCGGAGCGCACCGTCGGCCTCCTGCCCCGCACGCGCGCCTCGTGGCCTTCGCCTGGGCGGCGCTGGCCACGGGGGTCATCGTGCTCCTGGGATTCATCGGCCTCCTCGTGATCGACAACCGCGTCCAGTTCAACGACGTCTTCACCGCCCCCACGGGCATCGCGGACGCGTCGGCGTCGCCCTCCGCGACTCCGACCCTCGATCCGGCGCTGCAGATCGCCGTGCTGAACGGGACGGCGACCGCGGGGCTCGCCGCGAGCGCGGGCGACCAGCTGACGACGGCCGGATGGACGGTGCCGACGGTCGCGAACGCGAACTCCGAGGATCAGGCCGTCACGACCGTGTACTACAGCGATGCCGCGCTCGAGGGCGCGGCGCTGGGCCTCGTCGACTCGCTCGGCGTCGGCGCGATCGTGCAGGGGGACGAGTTCGTCGAGACCGGCGATCTGGTCGTCGTCCTCGGCGCTGACTACCCCGTCGACTGAGACCCCTCCGGGCTCCTGGAGCCGATTCATCCTCGCGTTGGAGGGGGCGTTCTGTTTCCGGCACGTTTAATCCGTGTTGAATCGCGGACAACTCTTTCCCGAACGCCCGTTCCGGCCGTTTCCGGCGTCATTCCGCGGATTAGTATCTCGAATCGGAGGCACTAGCGCATCGCTGGTGTCGAGGGCAGCACAGCACTTTGGGAGTGGAAATGGCGAACGGAACCGTCAAGTGGTTCAACGCTGAGAAGGGCTACGGCTTCATCACGGTCGACGAGGGCGGACAGGACGTGTTCGTCCACTACTCCGCGATCGACATGTCGGGCTACAAGGTCCTCGAGGAGGGCCAGCACGTCGCCTTCGAGGTCGGCAGCGGATCGAAGGGACCCCAGGCGGAATCGGTGCGCGTGGTCTGATCCGCGCGCCCGTCGGAGGAGCCGTCGTCCGCCTCGAGCGGACGGCGGCTCCTGTCGTTCCGCCCCGTGTCGCGTCGCTTGCACTCGTCACCCGTGAGTGCCAGAATCGCTCTTGGCACTCGGTTCATCCGAGTGCCAGGAATGAAACTTTCTTGACGTCCGGGAGGGACGAGAAACACACATGGCCAAGATCATTGCTTTTGACGAAGAAGCCCGCCGCGGCCTCGAGCGTGGACTCAACACTCTGGCCGACGCGGTCAAGGTGACCCTCGGCCCGCGCGGCCGCAACGTCGTGCTCGAGAAGAAGTGGGGCGCCCCCACCATCACGAACGACGGCGTCTCGATCGCCAAGGAGATCGAGCTCGACGAGCCGTACGAGAAGATCGGCGCCGAGCTCGTCAAGGAGGTCGCCAAGAAGACCGACGACGTCGCCGGCGACGGAACCACCACCGCGACCGTGCTCGCTCAGGCGCTCGTGCGCGAAGGCCTGCGCAACGTCGCGGCCGGCGCCGACCCGATCACCCTGAAGAAGGGCATCGAGAAGGCCGTCAAGGCCGTCACCGCCGAGCTCATCGCCGGCGCGAAGGCCATCGAGACCAAGGACGAGATCGCGGCGACCGCCTCCATCTCGGCGGCGGACCCCGAGATCGGCGCGATCATCGCCGAGGCGATCGACAAGGTCGGCAAGGAGGGAGTCGTCACCGTCGAGGAGTCGAACACCTTCGGCACCGAGCTCGAGCTGACCGAGGGCATGCGCTTCGACAAGGGCTACCTGTCGCAGTACTTCGTGACCGACCCCGACCGCCAGGAGGCGGTGTTCGAGGACCCCTACATCCTCATCGTCAACTCCAAGGTCTCGAACATCAAGGACCTCCTGCCCGTCGTCGACAAGGTGATCCAGGCCGGCAAGCAGCTCCTGATCATCGCCGAGGACGTCGACGGAGAGGCGCTGGCGACTCTGGTCGTCAACAAGATCCGCGGCATCTTCAAGTCCGTCGCCGTCAAGGCCCCGGGCTTCGGAGACCGTCGCAAGGCGCAGCTCCAGGACATCGCGATCCTCACCGGCGGCCAGGTCATCTCCGAGGAGGTCGGCCTCAAGCTCGAGAACGTCACCCTCGACCTGCTCGGCTCGGCCCGCAAGGTCGTCATCACCAAGGACGAGACCACCATCGTCGAGGGCTCCGGCGACGCCGAGGCCATCGCCGGTCGCGTCGCGCAGATCCGCGCCGAGATCGAGAACACCGACAGCGACTACGACCGCGAGAAGCTCCAGGAGCGCCTCGCGAAGCTCGCCGGCGGTGTCGCGGTCATCAAGGCCGGAGCGGCGACCGAGGTCGAGCTCAAGGAGCGCAAGCACCGCATCGAGGACGCCGTCCGCAACGCGAAGGCCGCCGTCGAGGAGGGCATCGTCGCCGGTGGTGGCGTCGCCCTCATCCAGGCCGGCAAGCTCGCCTTCGACAAGCTCGAGCTCACCGGAGACGAGGCGACCGGCGCGAACATCGTCAAGGTCGCCATCGAGGCCCCGCTCAAGCAGATCGCGCTGAACGCCGGTCTCGAGCCCGGTGTCGTCGCCGCCAAGGTCCGCGAGCTGCCCACCGGACACGGCCTCAACGCCGCGACCGGCGAGTACGTCGACCTGATCGCCGCCGGCATCATCGACCCGGTCAAGGTCACCCGCTCCGCTCTGCAGAACGCGGCGTCCATCGCCGGCCTCTTCCTCACCACCGAGGTCGTCGTCGCCGACAAGCCCGAGAAGAACCCGGTCCCGGCCGGCGACCCCACGGGCGGCATGGACTTCTAGCCCGACCCGCACCACACGCTGAAGGCGGTTCCCCTCCGGGGGAGCCGCCTTCTGCGCGTCCGGGCCCGTCGCCGATCGCAGGCTTCCGCCGATCGCAGCCGACCGCCGGCCGGAGGAGCGCACCGCTCGCTCGGAGTGGTGCGGCCCGTCCGGTGTCGCGCTCAGGAGCCGAAGAGCCGCGCGTTCGCCTGCTCCGTGTCCTCGTACTGCTGCGCGGCGGTGCCGAGGGCGAGGGTGATGGTCGAGAGCCCCTCGTCGACCTGCGCCTGCGTCGCCCGCCAGACGCCGACCACCCCCTGGAACGCGCTCGACGCCTGGCCCTGCCAGGACGCCTCCAGCCCGGTCAGCTGGGCGAGCAGCCCGGAGACCTCCGTCTGGATGCGGTCCATGTAGCCGTGGGCGGTGCCGGTCATGGTGGTGAGCGCGTCGATGTCGGTCTGGTAGCGGGTCATGGGTGGGTCCTCTCGTTCCGGTCGGCGCCGGTCGGCGCGTGCGAGAACGGTAGGCCCGAGGGCGGTGATCGCGGAGGCGGTCAGACCGAGGCTGGGGAGGACTCGCCGTTCGGGCCGACGGTGAGGAGAGGCAGGGCGACGCGGAACGTCGCGCCTCCGCCCGGGGTCTCCACGACGTCGACGCGGCCCTTGTGGGCGCTGACGATGGAGGAGACGATCGCGAGGCCCAGTCCGCTGCCGCCGGTCTCGCGGGTGCGCGACGTGTCGGCACGCCAGAAGCGCTGGAAGATCTTCTCGCGGATCTGCGGCGGGATGCCCTCGCCGTGGTCGATGACCTCGAGGAACGCCACGCGGCGGGGGCGGTCGACGGCGACGCCGATCTCGATCGGAGTGTCCTCGGGCGTGTACCGCACCGCGTTGCCGATGAGGTTGGTGAGCACCTGGCGGATCTTGTTCTCCTCCGCCATCACGAGCGCGGGAACGCCCGCCTCCTCCGGGGCGGCCTCGGCGGTGCCCGCTGCGATCTCCTCCGCTTTGACGACGCGGCGGGGGCGGCGGCGCAGACGCGCGAGCCGGGCGCTCGCGGCCGCGATCGGACCGGTGAGGCCCGCTGCGGCGGTCTGCATCGGCTGGGTCGCGCCGTCGGCGGGCTCGTCCTCGTCGAGGGCGGGGGGCTCGATCGGAGTGTCGTCGCGGGTCTCGACGCCGAAGTCGCGGTCGGGCCACGAGGCCATGGCGTCCATCGCGGCGTCGCGGGCGAGCGGCATGAGGTCGACGGGCGCCAGGGCGAGCGGCTTGGTCTCGTCGAGGCGAGCCAGCTCGAGGAGGTCCTCCACGAGGCCGCCCATGCGGATCGCCTCCTTCTCGATGCGCTCCATCGCCTGGCCGACGGCCTCGGGCGTCTGCAGCGCGCCCATCCGGTACAGCTCGGCGTAGCCGCGGACCGAGACGAGGGGAGTGCGCAGCTCGTGGCTCGCGTCGCCGACGAAGCGCCGCATCTGGTCGATGGTGCGCGCCCGATCGCGGAACGCGGTGTCGATGCGCCCGAGCATCGCGTTCAGGGAGCGGTTCAGACGCCCGACCTCGGTGTTCGGGGTGGTGCCGTCCAGGCGCTGGCTGAAGTCGCCGTCGGCGATCGCCGCGGCGGTGCGCTCGACCTCGCGCAGCGGGGCGAAGGTGGTGGTCACGAGCAGGCGCGTGAGCAGCGCCCCGATGACGACGATCGCGACTCCGAAGCCGAGGAAGATCGTCAGGTAGAGCGTCATGATGTAGTCGACGTTCCGGGTCGACGTCGCCAGGAGCAGCGTCTCGATCTGGTTGCCCTGCGAGTACGTCGTCGCGACGAAGTGGTACTCGATCTTGCCGTTCTCGCTCAGGACGTGCTGGACCTTGTCCGTCATCTTGAGCGCCTGCTCGATGGTGAATGTCTCGGGGAAGACGGGGTCGGTCGGACCGGCCGCCGTCGTGTCTCCGCGGTTGCCGAGCGCGTCGTAGACGGCCCCGACGTAGTCCGCGTCGTCGTCGTCGAGACCCGCCTCGCCGATCGCGCTCAGGGAGTCGGCGACGGCCTGCGCCTTGAGCGTCAGATTGCGGTCGAGCTGCGAGATGAGCTGCGGCTTGAGCATCGTCATGGTGCCGATTCCCGACACCAGGAGTCCGAGGGTCAGCAGCAGCACGGTCACCGCGGTGATCTTCGTGCGCAGCGAGATGGAGTTCCACCGCTCGGCCAGGGTCTGGTGCATGGCGGTGGGACTCCCTCGATGGCGGAACGGCGGCCGCCCCTCGAAGGGACGGCCGCCGGGCTGCGGAGCCTCGGGCTCCGCGACGTGGATCGGACGGGAGGCTAGGCCTTCGCGACCTTCAGCATGTATCCGAATCCTCGCTTGGTCTGGATGAGCGATTCCTCGGAATGCGTGTCGAGCTTACGTCGGAGGTACGAGATGTAGGACTCGACGATGCCCGCATCGCCGTTGAAGTCGTACTCCCAGACGTGGTCGAGGATCTGCGCCTTGCTGAGCACCCGGTTGGGGTTGAGCATCAGGTAGCGCAGGAGCTTGAACTCGGTCGGGCTGAGCTCGACGGGCTCGTCGCCGACGAGGACCTCGTGGGTGTCCTGGTCCATGGTGAGCTCGCCGGCGCGGATGACGGCGTCCTCCTCCGCGTGCATCGTGCGGCGGAGGATCGCCTTGATGCGCGCGACGATCTCGTCGAGGCTGAACGGCTTGGTGACGTAGTCGTCGCCGCCGACGGTGAGGCCGGTGATCTTGTCCTCGGTGTCGTCCTTCGCGGTGAGGAACAGGATGGGCGAGGTGTATCCGGCGGAGCGCAGTCGCTTCGTGACGCCGAACCCGTTCATGTCGGGGAGCATGACGTCGAGGATGATCAGATCGGGCTCCTCCTCGAGGACGGCCGAGATGGCCTGCGCGCCGTTCCCCACCGCGCGCACGGCGAAGCCGGCGAAGCGGAGGCTCGTGGTGAGCAGGTCTCTGATGTTGGGCTCGTCGTCGACGATGAGAATGCGGGGTCCGTCCATGAGGACATCTTCTGCGCGTTGGCTGAACAGAGTCTGGGAGCGAAGTGGTGGATCGCTCGGCGCCGCCCTCGCGCCCGCGATGTCAGGAGGCGCGGCGGCGGCGCACTCCGACGACGAGCATCGCGATCATCATGAGGAACGCGATGGGAAGGCCCACGAGGGGGATCGCGAAGACGAACTGCCACAGCGGGCCCTCGTACTCGCGCAGCCCCGTCGCGGGAGCGATCAGGATGGCGAGGAACGCCAGCACCGTCACGACGATGATCGCGATGAACATGTAGGCGAGGGTGCGCTCGGCGCGTCCGATGCCCGCGGGCGGCTGTGGCTTCACGCGTCAAGGATAGGCCGAGCCGGGGAGCCTCTAAACTGGTGGCTGCTTCGATTCCAGGAGGGGTTCTGCATGCCTACCGGCAAGGTCAAGTTCTACGACGAGGAGAAGGGCTTCGGCTTCATCAGCACTGATGACGGCCAGGAGGTCTTCCTGCACGCTTCCGCGCTGCCCTCGGGGACCGCGGTGAAGCCCGGCACGCGACTCGAGTTCGGCATCGCCGACGGCAAGCGCGGGGCGCAGGCCCTGTCGGCCCGCGTCCTCGAGGCCCCCGTCAGCATGGTCAAGATGAACCGCAAGTCGGCGGACGACATGTCGGTGATCGTCGAGGACACCGTCAAGCTGCTCGACGGGATCGGCACGGGCCTCAAGCGCGGTCGCTACCCCGACAAGGCTCACGGACGCAAGATCGCGGCCCTGCTGCGCAAGGTCGCGGACGAGCTGGATGCCTGACGCCGACGAGACGACCGGCGACCCCGCGTCGCAGGAGGGGCAGGAGTCCCTCCTCCTTCCGGGCGGCGCCGAGGCGGACGCGGCAGCTGCGCCCGCTGCGGAGGAGGTCTCCGACCAGCCTCTCGAAGGATCCGACGTCGGCTCCGATGAGCGTGCCGCCGCGGCACCCGAGCAGGCCGAGCGGTCGGCGGACGACGCCGACGCGCAGGGCGAGCTCGGGGAGGCGCCCCAGCAGGTCGAGGTGACGGAGTCGGACGAGGCGACGGAGTCGGACGAGGCGACGGAGTCGGACGAGGTGCTCGAGCAGACCGCGACGACCGGCGAGGAGGGTGCCTCCGAGGATCTCGGCGGCCCGGAGCCGGCCGCTGCGGCGGACGAGCTCGGAGACCTGGAGCGGGGCGCCGCGGCGGACGAGGCCGCGGACGAGGTCGCACCCGAGCCCGTGTACGAGCTCGACCCGGTGCTCGCGGCGTCGGAGGACCGGGCCCGCGAGGCGCTCGCCGACATCGCTCCCGTCGACACGATCGGTCCGCTGGTGGCGACGCTCGCCCAGGGCGAGCACGTCGTCTCGCTCCAGTTCGCCAACCTCATGCGCGGCTATCCGGGATGGCTCTGGACCGCGACGCTCTCGCGCATCGACGAGACCGAGGACGTCAACGTCCTCGAGGTCGAGCTGCTGCCCGGTGAGGGCGCTGTCCTGGCTCCCGACTGGGTCCCGTGGACCGACCGCCTCGCCGACTACCGCGCCGCGCAGGACGCAGCCGGCGAGGAGCTGGAGGACGTGGACGACGACGACGAGGCGTCCGACGACGAGGACTCCGACGCGGAGGACGAGTTCGACGACCAGGTCGTGCTCGACGACGACGAGGACTCCGACGATGACGACTCGGCCGATGAGGACTCGGATGACGACGATTCGGACGACGACGACTCGGACGACGACCATTCCGACGACGACGACTCGGATGATGACGATGACGACGACGACGACGACGATGACGACGACCGGGACGACGACGACCGCTGAGCCGGCGTCCCTGGCGCGCATCGCGGGGGAGGGGGCGGCGTGATCCACTCCGACACGCTCGTCTCCTACCCCGCTGGTGCCACCTCCTCCGAGGGTGCGATCGTGCACCTCGACGTGCGGGAGGACGGCCGCTGGGTCGTCGTCCTCGACGAGACGGCCGCGCACCCGATCGATCCCACCTGGCCGGACCAGGGTGCCGACGTGGGCGCCCTCGTCGCGGAGGGCCTGCGCTACCGGATCCTGGACTCCCGGATCGCGGCGTGGGACGGCACGGCGCTGCATCTCGGCGACCGTCTTCCAGTGCGCCTCGGGACCGAGGGGTGGAGCTTCGTCGTCGCGCACCTCGTCGCCGACGCGTCGGCGCTCGCCGAGGGTCAGCGGGTCCGCGTCGAGATCGACCCCGCCGAGCGGCTCTCGCTGTCGCGGGGCCACACCGCGTGCCACCTGGCATCGCTCGCGCTCAACGCCGCCCTCGCCGACTTCTGGAGCAAGCCGGTCCGCACCGACTCGCTCGGCAGCGCCGACTTCGATCAGGCGGCGATCGCGTCGTCCCTCATCCGGCCCTCGGGGTCGACGGACGTGTACCGGCTGGGCAAGTCGCTGCGCCGCAGTGGATTCGACACGGCCCGGCTGCAGGAGGCGCTGCCCGAGCTGACGGAGCGGATCGACGAGCTGCTCGCCGAGTGGATCGGCAGCGACGCGGACGTCCGGATCGAGAGGGACGACGCGAGCCTGAGCGCGCGGCGCACCTGGCGGTGCGATCTGCCCGCCGGTGAGGCGTCGATCCCGTGCGGCGGGACGCACGTGACCCGGCTGTCGGAGCTCGGGAGCGTCACCGTGGAACTCGCGATCGATCCGATCGAGGCGACGCTCACGATGGAGACGGACGCCGCCTGAGCCCTCAGTGCCGATTGCGGCTGTAGAAGAGGCCGATCGTGCCGAGCACGACGCCGATCACGACGGTCGACAGCACCAGCG
Source organism: Rathayibacter rubneri (assembly GCF_023743255.1). NCBI lineage: Bacteria > Bacillati > Actinomycetota > Actinomycetes > Micrococcales > Microbacteriaceae > Rathayibacter > Rathayibacter rubneri. The sequence goes on from NZ_JAMRYM010000066.1 coordinate 18,823, forward strand.
GAGGGACGTCCCCTCCGAGCGCGGACGCCACGAGCACGCCGATCAGCGCCGCCAGCCAGATCAGGCAGCCGACGAGCAGCGCCCGGGCGTCGTCGCTCGGGTAGGGCGGAGGACTCGGTCGGCGCTCCTCCTCGCGGAGCCACAGCCTCATCCTCCGCACCCGCTCAGTCGGCCAGGCGCTCGATGACGTGGTCGATGCAGTTCAGCAGCGACCGGACGTCGTCCGGCTCGATGGCGGTGAAGGTGGCGATGCGGAGCTGGTTGCGTCCGAGCTTGCGGTAGGGCTCCGTGTCGACGATGCCGTTCGCCCGGAGGATCTTCGCGATGAGCGCCGCGTCGATCGAGGCGTCGAAGTCGATCGTGGCGACGACCTGCGAGCGGTGCTCGGGGACCTCGACGAACGGGGTCGCGACCGGCGAGGCGGTGGCCCAGTCGTAGATGGCGGAGGAGGACTCGGCGGTGCGGGCCGAGGCCCAGGCGAGGCCGCCGTTGCCGTTCATCCAGTCGAGCTGCGACTCCATCAGCAGGAGGGTCGCGAGGGCCGGCGTGTTCAGCGTCTGGTTCAGGCGCGAGTTGTCGACCGCGTTCTTCAGGCTCAGGAACTCGGGGATGTAGCGGCCGCTCGACGCGATGCGCTCGACGCGCTCGATCGCGGCGGGCGAGAAGAGGCCGAACCAGAGGCCGCCGTCGCTCGCGAAGTTCTTCTGGGGGGCGAAGTAGTAGACGTCGGCCTGCGAGGAGTCGAAGTCGATGCCGCCGGCGGCGCTCGTCGCGTCGATGACGGTCAGGGCGCCCTCGTCGCCGTGGACCCGCGTCACGGGCGCCATGACTCCGGTCGAGGTCTCGTTGTGGGGCCAGGCGTAGACGTCGACGCCCTCCAGCACCTCCACCTCGCTGCGCGAGCCGGCGGGCGCCGAGATCACGTGCGCGGGCTCGAGGAACGGCGCGGAGGCGGCCTTCGCGAACTTCTGGCCGAACTCGCCGAAGGTGAGGTTCTCGGCGCGGCGCTCGATGAGCGAGAAGGCGGCCGAGTCCCAGAAGGCGGTCGAGCCGCCGTTGCCGAGGAGGACCTCGTAGCCCTCGGGCACGTCGAACAGCGTCGAGAGGTGCTCGCGCACCCGGCCGACGAGGTTCTTGACCGGGGCCTGCCGGTGGGACGTGCCGAGGAGGTGGGCGCCCTCGGTCGCGAGATGCGCGAGCTGGTCGTGCCGCACCTTGGACGGGCCGCAGCCGAATCGTCCGTCGTGGGGGAGGAGCTCGCGAGGAATGGTGACGTCCGGCATGCGTTAATACTAGGGTTCCCGGCTCGCCCCCTCCTTCGAGTGACGAAGGCCTGGTGCCGTACGCCTCGCGGATGTCGCGACACGGTGCCCAGTAAGGTTGAGCGCGCCGAGACGGGAAGGCTGAGATGACGGATCTGATCGACACGACCGAGATGTACCTGCGGACCATTCTGGAGCTGGAGGAGGAGAACATCATCCCCCTCCGCGCCCGCATCTCGGAGCGTCTGAGCCACTCGGGACCGACCGTCTCGCAGACCGTCGGGCGCATGGAGCGCGACGGCCTCGTCGTCGTCTCGGGCGACCGCCACCTCGAGCTCACCTCCGACGGCCGCCGCAAGGCGATCCACGTCATGCGCAAGCACCGCCTCGCCGAGCGCCTCCTCCACGACGTCATCAAGCTCGACTGGGAGTTCGTGCACGAGGAGGCCTGCCGCTGGGAGCACGTCATGAGCGAGCAGGTCGAGCGCCGCCTCCTCGAGATGCTCGACCACCCGACGGAGTCGCCGTACGGCAACCCGATCCCCGGGCTCGACGAGCTGGGCGACAGCCCCGCGTCGCGCTTCGCGGACGGCGTGATCAGCCTGCCGCGCTTCGTCGCGGGCTCGACCGAGCCCAAGCGCGGAGTAGTCCGACGCCTCGGCGAGCCGGCGCAGGTCGACCCGGAGCTGCTGCTGCAGCTCAAGCAGGCGGGCGTCATGCCGGGTGCCGAGGGCGAGTTCTCGGCGCTGAACGGCTACGTCCTGGTGCGCATCGACGGCGCGGAGGCGGGCATCGAGCTCCCCACCGAGGTCGCGGCGCACATCTTCCTCGTCGTCTGATCGGGCTCGTATCCGGGCGATCCTGACCGGACGCTGGGCGGACTCCTAGCGCATCCCGAGTCGAGCCGAGGCTCGTTCGGAGGATCCGGTGCCGCCGAATGGTGACAAATCGGTAACGGTCGCTTACGCTCTGGGGAGCCCTGCATCCGAACCTCGGTTCCAGGGCGCGGAATCCGACGTCCCCCTGCCCGTCTCGGACCACCGTGAACATCGATGCTTCGTGCATGAGACGGGACAGCTGCCTGGGCTGACGGGACGCGGAGGTCCATCCCCTTGGCCGAGAACGACACCCCCGGAACCCCCGACCGGTACCGCTCCACCCACCCGAACAGCCCCCGCAG
>NZ_JAMRYM010000067.1:0-20566 GCF_023743255.1 Rathayibacter rubneri
GGTGAGCGCGCCGGGGCCGAGGCCCTCGTGGCCGCGCACGAGCGCCGCCGGAGCGCCGTCGACGCCGTCCTCGCCGAGCTCGAGCTGCAGGAGCTGCCCGCCGCTCCCGTCGATCTCGCCGGCGCGGAGGAGGCGGCCCGACTCGCCTCCGCCCGTCGCGACGAGGCCCGCTCGCGGCTCTCGGTGCTCGAGCACCGCGCGGCCCGGCTGACCGAGCTCGCCGCTCTCGCCGAGACGCGGTTGCGCTCGCTCGAGGGGCGCCTGCGCCGGCACGAGGAGCTGCGCGCGCTCGCCGAGACGATCGACGGACGCGGGCAGAACACGCGCCGCATGGATCTCGAGGCGTTCGCGCTCGCGGGGCGCCTCGAGGAGATCGTCGGCGCCGCGAACCTGCGCCTGGGCGCGATGACGAGCGGCCGGTACTCGCTGCTCCACGACGACTCCCTCGCCTACCGCAACGCGTCCTCCGGACTCGGCATCGAGGTGCTCGACGCCTTCACCGGTGTCCGGCGCCAGCCCGCCTCGCTCTCGGGGGGCGAGACCTTCCTCGCCTCCCTCGCCCTCGCCCTCGGACTGGCCGACGTGGTCACGATGCAGTCCGGCGGCATCACCCTCGAGACGATGTTCATCGACGAGGGGTTCGGCTCCCTCGACGCCGAGACCCTCGAGACCGCGCTGGGAACCCTCGACGCCCTCCGCTCCGGCGGCCGGACGATCGGCCTCATCAGCCACGTCGACGCGATGCGCGAGCGGCTGCCGATCGGTCTGCGGGTCGAGGTGGGCAGGCGCGGCGACAGCACGCTGCGCACCGACTGAGCGCCGCTCCCCGCGGCACCGTCGCGGCCGAGCACACGGCCGAGCACGGCCGCCGAGCACTACGGCCGCGAGGACCGGTGCCGCGCCACCGCGTCGGTGTTGCCGCAGCGTGCGGAGCAGTAGCGCTGCCGGCCGGCGCGGGACTCGTCGACGAACACCCGGTCGCAGCCTCCCCGGGCGCAGACGCCCATCCGCAGCCCCGCGGCCGCTGACACGAAGAAGGCGAGACCGCCCGCGGTCACCGAGCGCACCCGGGTGACGACGTCGCTGCCGTCCGGCACGAGGTGCAGGTGCGGCGGCATGCCGTCGTGGGTGGCGACGGACAGCGATCCGGCGACCTCCGCGAGCAGGGCGTTCACCTCGTCGCAGCGGGCCTGCACCGGCTTCGCTGCGAAGACGCGACGCACCCGCACCGCCCAGTGCCGCAGCGCCTGCGTGTCGGACGGAGCGAGGCCGGGTTCGCGGACGCCCTGCGCCCGCAGCAGCGGCTCGATCGCGTCGCCCGGCGCGGCGTTCACCAGCGAGGCCGCGAGTCGCGGACCCACCTGGTGCCGGTGGTCGAAGGTCATCCGCCGACTGTAACGGTTGAACGCCTCCGATCCGTTACGTGAGCATCGGAGCATGCACGAGCACCGCTGGACCCGACTCTCCCGCCACCCCACCAGCGAGGGGATCCTCGGCTACCTGCTCTGCCCCTGCGGCGCGCGGGAGATCGAGCTCGTCCCGCTCGCTCCTCCCGTGCTGCTCGCCTCCCGGAGCGCTCCGACCCGCCGCTAGCGCCTGGTCGGCACGGGATCGCCGTCGCGCATGGCCTGCTCGTGGTCGCCAGGCGCTAGGGTCGTGCGCAGTGACACGGGGTGCCCGCCGAGGGCTGAGAGAAGACCCGTTGAACCTGATCTAGTTCGTACTAGCGAAGGGATGTCGCGAATGAGCATTCGCACGCCTGCCCACCCGACCCTCCACGACATCGACGGCGCCGCCGTCGGCCGCGACCTCGACGGGCTGCGGCGCACGGCGCCGCTGGTCCAGTGCATCACCAACGCGGTGGTCACCGGCTTCACGGCCAACAGCCTCCTCGCCCTGGGAGCGAGCCCCGCCATGGCCGATCTTCCGGGCGAGGCCGGCGTCTTCGCCCGCCTCGCGTCGGCGACGCTCGTGAATCTCGGGACGCCCGGGGCCGAGCAGCGCGCCGGGGCGCGGGAGGCGATCGCGGCCGGACCGCGCTGGGTGCTCGATCCGGTCGCCGTCGGGCCGCTGCCGGTCCGCACCGCCTTCGCCGCCGAGATCCTCGAACAGGGGCCGTCGATCATCCGCGGCAACGCCTCCGAGATCCTCGCTCTCGCCGGTCTCGGTGCCGGCGGTCGGGGTGTCGACGCCGTCGACGGGGCCGAGGACGCGCTCGACGCCGCGACGGCGCTCGCCCTGCGCACGGGGGCCGCCGTCGCCGTCTCCGGCCCCGTCGACGTCGTCACCGACGGAGTCGCGGTCGTCCGGGTCACCGGCGGGCACCCGCTGCTGACCCGCGTCACGGGCGGGGGCTGCGCCCTGGGCGCCGTGATGGCCGCCTTCCTCGGCGCCGCCGATCCCGCCCCCGGAGCCGCACTCCGCGCCGCCGTAGCGGGCTCGGTCGTCTGGGGACTCGCCGCCGAGCGGGCGGCGCGCACCGCGGCCGGACCCGGGTCCTTCGCCGTGACCCTCCTCGACGAGGTCGCCTCCCTCGACGCGTCCGCCGTGGCGCAGGAGGCGAGGATCGCGTGAGCGGCCCGGATCTCTCCGTCTACCTCGTGACCGATACGCGGCAGTGCGGAGCGCGCGGGGTGCCCGCCGTCGTGTCCTCCGCGGTCCGGGGCGGTGTCCGCACCGTCCAGATCCGCGATCACGAGGCCTCGGCCGCCGAGCTGCTCGCCCTCGTCCTGGCCGTCGCCGCCGTGCTCGACGAGCGCACGACGCTCCTGGTCGACGATCGCGTCGATGTCGCACTCGCCGCCCGCCTGGCCGGAGCCCGGGTCCACGGCGTCCACGTCGGGCAGTCCGATCTGCCGGTCGCGGCCGCACGGGCGCTGCTCGGACCCGACGCCGTCGTCGGCCTGACGGCGAACACGCCCGCGCACCTCGACCTCGTGCACGCCCTGCCCGCGGGCACCGTCGACTACCTGGGTGTCGGGGTGATCCGACCCACTGCGACGAAGCCCGACCACCCGGCACCGCTCGGGATCGAGGGGTTCGCGGATCTCGCGGCCGCGACGGCGCTCCCCTGCGTCGCCATCGGCGGCGTGGGCATCGACGACGCGGCGGCGCTGCGCTCCGCCGGCGCCGCCGGACTGGCGGTCGTCTCGGCGATCTGCACGGCGGACGACCCCTCGGCCGTCGCCGCGGCCCTCCGAGCGGAGTGGGACCGGTGACCGCGCGCATCCCGCGCGTGCTCAGCATCGCCGGCACCGACCCGACCGGCGGCGCGGGCATCCAGGCCGACCTCAAGTCGATCGGCGCGCTCGGCGGCTACGGCATGGCCGTGATCACGGCGCTCGTCGCGCAGAACACGCACGGGGTCCGCTCGGTGCACCTGCCGCCGGTCGCCTTCCTCCGCGAGCAGCTCGACGCGGTGAGCGACGACGTCGCGATCGACGCGGTGAAGATCGGCATGATCGCGACCGCTGCGATCGGCACGGGCATCGCGGACTGGCTCGACGCCGTCCGTCCGCCGCTCGTGGTCGTCGATCCGGTCATGATCGCCACGAGTGGACACCGTCTCCTCGATCCCGAGGCCGAGGAGAGCGTCCGCGAGCTCGTCCGTCGGGCGCACCTCGTCACCCCCAACCTCCCGGAGCTCGCCGTGCTGGGCGGCACCGAGGAGGCCCGGGACTGGGCCGAGGCACTCCGGCAGGGCGCGGACGTCGCCCGGACGCTCGGCACCGCCGTGCTGGTCAAGGGCGGGCACCTCGACGGCCCGTCGACTCCGGATGCGGTGGTCACGCCCGCGGGCGAGGTCCGCGAGATCCCCGGCGAGCGGGTGGCGACGTCCCACACGCACGGCACCGGCTGCTCGCTCTCCTCCGCGATGGCCGTGCTGCTCGTCGGCCGCCCGGCCGGCGTCGACGACCTGGCGTCTGCCCTCGCGGAGGCGAAGGAGTGGCTCACCGGTGCACTCCGCGGCGCCGACGCCCTCGAGGTCGGATCGGGCAACGGGCCGATCGACCACTTCCACCGGCTCCGCACGCCCGCCTTCTGCGAGGCGGTGTGGAGCGAGACGGAGCCGCTGCGCCGCGAGATCGACGCCCTGCCCTTCGTCACCGCCCTCGGCGACGGCACCCTCGAGCGCGACGACTTCGAGTGGTACCTCGCGCAGGACGCGCTCTACCTTTCCGAGTACGCCCGCGTGCTCGCCGTGGCCGCCCAGCGGGCGCCGACCGCCGAGGAGCAGGTCTTCTGGGCCGAGAGCTCCGCCCAGGCGATCGCGACGGAGGCGCAGCTGCACCGCGACCGGCTCGGCAGCCGGTGGGACGAGCCGTCCGAGACGACCCGGGGCTACGTCGATCACCTGGCGGCCGTCGGAGCGAGGGGCGGCTACGGCGAGCTCGTCGCGGCACTGCTGCCCTGCTTCCAGCTCTACGCCGACATCGGGGAGCGGCTCGCAGCGGCGAACCGGCCGGGGCACCCCTACGAGGACTGGCTCTCGACCTACGCCGACCCCGGGTTCGCCGCCGCGACCGCGCGCGCGATCGCCGTCACCGAGGCCGCGTCCGCCCGGGCCGGAGCGACGGAGCGCGCCGCCATGCGCGACGCGTTCCTGCGCTCCAGCCGCTTCGAGCGCGACTTCTTCGCGGCTCCGCTCAGCCGATCGCCTCGCGGAGGACGTGCATGAGCGCGTCCAGCTGAACCGTGTCGGCCGAGGCGGTCTCGGCGTCCGCGCCGTCGAGCGCGCGGGCGGCGAGGCCCGCCTTGGCGTCGATCAGCTCGGCGATCTTCGCGTCGATGGTGTGCGCCGCGATGATGCGCCAGGCCGTGACCGGCTCCTCCTGACCGATGCGGTGCACGCGGTCGATCGCCTGCGTCTGCTCGGCCGAGGTCCACGAGAGCTCCGCGAGGACCACGTTCGAGGAGGCTTGCAGGTTGACGCCGACTCCCGCCGCCGTCAGCGAGCAGACCGCGACCGAGACGTCGGGGTCGGTGTTGAAGGCGTCGATCTGCGACTGCCGGAACGTCGCCGTCTGGTCGCCGCGGATCGAGACGGAGGCGAGCTCGCGCTTCTCGAAGGTCTCCTCGGCCTGGTCCATCACGTCGACGTGCTTGGCGAAGAACACGACCTTGCCGACCGAGCGCGCCAGCTGCGAGGCGTAATCCGCGGCCAGCGCGGCCTTGGCCTGGCCGATGCGGCGCACCATGGTGAAGACGTTCTCGCCGGTCTTCGCCGACTTCGACTCCTCGAGCTCGCTCTGCGCGACGATGCGGATGAACCGCTCGCTCTCGTCCGAGTCGAGCTCGTGCGTGATCGAGGCGGTGACGGCCTTGTAGCGCTGCAGCATCCGGGCGCCGAGCTCGCGCTCGGCCTTCTGGATGGAGCGGCCGAGGTCGTCGTCGAGTTCGACGGGCAGGTCCACGATCCGCTTCGAGGGCAGATCGGCGGCGACGTCGATCTTCTTCCGCCGGACGATGCCGAGGTCGATGACCGCCTCGCGCGCCTCGGGATAGAAGCCGGTGTCGGCCGGGGTCAGACCGGTCTCCTCGAGGCTGCGCATCAGGTCGGGCCCGGGCTTGGTCTCGTCGATCCAGCCGAGGAAGCGCCAGATCGCGCGGAAGTCGTCGACGTCGTTGATGAGCGGTGTCCCCGTGAGGGCGATCATCAGCGGGTCGTGCCCGGGGGTGGTCTCGCGGATCTTCGACGCCAGGGCGAGGACGCTCTGCGACCGCTGCGAGCGCAGGTTCTTGATGAAGTGCGCCTCGTCGACGACCATGCCGCGGAAGCCGAGGCTGCCGAGCCAGCCCAGGTGGCGGTCGAGGATGTCGTAGTTGACGATGACGACGTCGGCGAACGCGTCGAGGGTCGTGCCGTCGCCGTGGATGACGGTGGCGCGGCGGTGCGGGGTCCAGTGCTCGACCTCGCGGGCCCAGTTCATCTTGACGACGTTGGGCACGACGGCGAGCAGCGGGTAGGACCCGGTGACCGAGGCGGCGAGCAGGCTCTGCGCGGTCTTGCCCAGACCCGGCTCGTCGGCGAGCAGGAAGCTGCGGTGGCCCTCGCGCGCACTCTCGATGAAGCGCGCCTGGTGGGCCATGAGCTCGCGGCCCCGGGGAGAGACCCGGTCGATCGCGGGCGGCTCCGGCAGCTCCATGCTCGCGGCGCGTCCGCCCGCTCCGTACTCGAAGGCCTTGAAGAGCGGACCGAGCAGCTCCCAGTCGTCGAGGCGACGACGGGTGGGAGCCGGGGCGGCGGCGAGGGAGAAGTCCGGCGGCAGGAACGGGTTGGCCAGCTGGCGCGCCCGCACCGACGGCGGGACGACCTGGTTGACCGGCGCCTCCGGCCGGGGCTCCGGCTCGGTCACGATCAGCAGCTCGTCGGGGCTCAGCTCGGCACCGGCCTCGAGCAGCCAGTCGCGGCGGAGCTTCTGCGCGGCGGGGGTGTAGCCGGCCTCGGACTCGAGGAGGCTGATGAGGCTGGTGTCGCGGGCGGCGGTCTTCGCGAGGATGGTCGCGATGCCGTCCAGGCGCTTCATCTCCTCGGCGCGCTGGGAGTCGCTCAGCTCGGTGTCGACCTTGACGCGCTTGCGCTCCTCCCGCATGAGCAGGGCGATGACGAGGAACTTCGTGCGGTTGGTCGGGCCGACCTTGCCGGTCTGCGCCTTCGCCTCCACCTCGCGGACACGTCGCGCGAGGATCGGGATGATCCCGGCGTTGTCGCCTCCGCGGGGCCGCGACCGCGGCCTGCTCCCGGCCGCGTTCGTACGACGCGTCTGACCACCGGACTGACGCTGGCCGCTGCGAGCCATGCTCCTCCTCGACGTTCGACGGGGGCGCAGGAGGGGTTCCCGGGCTTCTACCGTCGGCATTGCACTGAAAGTGTCTTGCGCTGGCCACCCGGCCTCCGAGGAGGCGGACGGCGTCAGTGCATCCGATGGCCGTCGGGAGCTCCGAGCAACGGATCTGAGACCCGGTCGCAGCATCCCCGGCGCGCGGGTGCGCCCCCATCCTACCCCGAGCAGGCGCCGCGCCTACTCCGCGACGGGCACCTTGATGATCAGGCCGGCGGCGACCACGACGCCCACCGCGGCGAGGTGGAGGGAGGCCCAGACCTGGTCGGGGAACGCGAAGGGCAGGACCGGGTTCCACAGCACCAGGATCGGCACGAGCCCGACGAGCCAGAGGAAGGAGCGCGCCTGGATCGCGAACCAGCCGATCACGGCCGCGAGGATCGCGACCGGGTACCGCACGAAGTCGTAGGCGTCGCCGCCGACGAGGGCGAGCCCGGCGAGCAGCACGATCGCGGCGAGCACTCCCGGGGCCAGCGCCATCCTCGCGGTGCCGCGGGACGGATAGCGGCCGGCCGGGCCGCGGGACGAGGGAGCTGCGTTCACTCCTCGATCGTACGGGGCACTCGGGGCCCGTACCCCCGCCCGGTATGGGGTCCTCGGCGTAGGCTGGCCGGGTGATCGACGATCTGAAGAAACGGTCCCTCCACCGCGCGCGCATCCTCGAAGGCCAGATGCGCGGCCTCGCGAAGATGATCGAGAACGAGGACTACTGCGTCGACATCGTCACGCAGTCCCTCGCGATCCAGAAGTCGCTGGGCTCGCTCAACAAGCTGATCGTCGAGAACCACCTGCGCACGCACGTGACGACGATGTTCGACGAGGGCGGCGACGCGCGCGAGGCGGCGATCGCCGAGCTCGTGAAGATCTTCGAGCTCTCCAACAACCGCTCATGACCCGACTCGTCGCCCTCCGCGGCGACATCACCCGCGAGAACGTCGACGTGATCGTCAACGCCGCGAACTCCTCCCTCCTGGGCGGAGGAGGGGTGGACGGCGCGATCCACCGCGCGGGCGGGCCGGAGATCCTCGAGGAGTGCCGCCGTCTGCGCGCGAGCACGCTCCGCGACGGCCTGCCGGCCGGGTCCGCGGTCGCCACGACCGCCGGGCGCCTGCCCGCGCGCTGGGTGGTGCACACCGTCGGCCCCGTCCACTCGCGGAGCGAAGACCGCACCGCCGTGCTCGCCTCCGCGTACGCCGAGTCGATCGGAGCGGCTCGCGGCCTCGGCGCTCGCACCGTCGCGTTCCCGGCGATCTCGGCCGGCGTCTACGGCTGGCCGATGGACGACGCCGCGAGGGTCGCCGTCGAGTCCGTCCGGGCGGCGACGACCGACGACGACGATCCGATCGACGAGGTGCGCTTCGTGCTCTTCTCGGACGAGGCGCTCGCGGAGTTCACCCGGGCGCTCGGCTAGCCGCTTCCTCCCGTTCCGCACCCGGGAGAGGATGCGGAACGGGAGTGGACGCCGCGATCGCGTGGACGCGCCCTCGATCGGCCGGCAGCCGCGCGAGGATCCGTGCTACGCCGTCTTGGGCCGCGCGAACTCGTCGAACGGCAGCGTGATCGGGCGGGTGCGCGGCGGCATCCTCAGCAGCGCGTCGAGCGCCGGCCCGAGCGCCCCGCGCCAGGCGGCGTAGCCGTCCTCGTTCAGGTGCAGGCGGTCCGGGCTGTACCGGTCGTCCATCGCCCCGTCCTCCGTGGCGAAGACCGGCCAGAGGTCGAGGTAGGCGGCGTGCGCCGTGGGGGCGAACTGCCAGAGGTGGCGGTTCACGTCCCGGATCTGCGGCGCGAACTCGTGCCCGCGCGGCAGGACCGAGTTGACCAGGAGCCGCACGTCCGGGAGGTCCCGGCGCAGAGTGGCGACGATCGTCTCGATGTTCCGGACGATGTGCTCGGTGGTGCGGTGCCAGGCGAGATCGTTGGTGCCGATGAGCAGCACCACCGTGTCGGGGGCCTGCTCGACCAGTTCGGGCAGACGCGCCACGATGTCCGCGGTGGTCGCCCCTCCGTGGCCCTCGTCGACGACCGTCGACGCGGTGAGCCACCCGTCCCAGGCGCCGGCCTGGATGATGCTGTCCCCGACGAAGAGGACCTTCCCCAGCTGGAGATCGCGCCCCGCGTCCGTGTCCGACGGCTCGCTCATCGTGCTCCTCTCGTTCGGTCCGGAGGCGGTGTCGCTGCTCTCCGGAGTCTCCATTGTCACCGCTGCGCCCCGCGCCCGCCAGGGGACCGCTCGTCACCGGAGTCCGGCAGATCGAGCGCTGTGGCGGTGATCCGGTTCGCCATGCCGTTGAAGACGATGCCGTGGAACGGCAGGACGGCGAACCAGTAGAGGCGTCCCGCGAGGCCCTGCGGGAAGAAGACGGCCCGCTGCGTGTAGAGCGATCCGCCGCCCTCCGCGGGCTCCGCGCGCATCTCGAGCCACGCTCCTCCCGGCACCTTCATCTCGGCGCGGAGGCGGAGCAGCGTGGGCCGCTCGATCGCTTCGACGCGCCAGAAGTCGAGCGCGTCGCCCGCGTGCAGGCGCTCGGAGTCGCGGCGCCCGCGCTGCAGGCCCACTCCCCCGACGAGCTTGTCCATCCACCCGCGGATCGCCCAGGCGAGCGGGAAGGAGTACCAGCCGTTGGTGCCGCCGATGCCCTCGATGACGCGCCAGAGCTTCGCCGGGTCGGCGTCGGTGCGGCGCTCCTTGCGGTCGACGTAGACCGTGTGGCCGGCCCACTCGGGATCGCTCGGCAGCGGATCGCTCGGTGCGCCGGAGACCTCGGCGTTCTGCCAGCTCGTCTCGATCTCGCCGGCCTGCATCTTGCCCAGCGCCAGCCGGACCGAGCGCCGGTAGGGCGTGAGCCCGCCCTCGGGATCGGGGATGAGCGAGCGGATGTCCTGCTCCCGCACGATGCAGTCGTACTGGAGGGAGGCGATGATCGGCACCGCGAGCGAGCGCGGGATCGGCGTCACGAGGTTGACCCACTGCGACGCGAGCCACGGGGTGAAGACGGGGAGGGAGGCGATCGGCCGCTGCGGCAGCCCGGCCTCGACCGCGTAGCCGTTCATCATCTGCCCGTAGCGGAGCACGTCCGGCCCGCCGATGTCGAACGTGCGGTTCAGCGTCCGGTCCTCGAGCGAGGCCGAGCCGATGAGGTAGTGCAGCACGTCGCGCACGGCGATCGGCTGGATGAAGTTGCGCACCCACTGCGGGGCGGGCATGTAGGGGAGGATGTCCGTCAGATGGCGCACCATCTCGAAGGACGTCGAGCCGGAGCCGATGATCACCCCGGCCTGGAGCGCGATGGTCGGCACGCCCGACTCCATCAGGATCCGGCCGACCTCGGCCCGCGAGCGCAGGTGCTTCGACAGCTCCTGGCCCTCGGGGTGCAGACCGCCGAGGTAGACGATGCGGTCGACGCCGGCGGCGAGAGCGGCCTCGGCGACGTTCGTCGCCGCCCTGCTCTCGATCTCCTCGAACTTGGCGTGGTCGGCTCCCGAGCCCATCGAGTGGACGAGGTAGTAGAGGACCGAGACGCCCTCGAACGCGGCGGTCAGCGACTCCGCATCGCCCAGATCGCCCTGGGCGACCTCGACCTGCTCGGACCACGGCACCTCGGCGAGCTTGCGCGGGTCCCGGACGAGGACCCGCACGCGGAAGCCCGCTTCCAGCAGGCGCGGGGTGAGCCGGCCGCCGATGTAGCCGGTCGCACCGGTGACGAGCGCCAGCGGGCGCGACGGATCGGAGGAGGATTCGCTCATGTCGGCCACCGTACGCCGATGCCCTGGGCGCCTCCCCCGCTGGTGCGGGCGGTCCTGCGCTGCTAGGACTCGCCGAGGACCGTGCGGACGCGGCTCACGTCGTCGTTCATCTGCCGGATGAGCGGCTCGACGCCCTCGTAGGCGACCATGCCGCGGATCCGCGAGACGAAGGCGACGTCGACGATCCGGTCGTAGAGGTCGAGCGTCTGATCGAGCACGAACGCCTCGACCTGCTTGGGCGGCACCCCGATGAAGGTGGGGTTGCTCCCCACGGAGATCGCAGCGGGGTAGGTGCGCCCCTCGACGCTCAGGCGCCCCGCGTAGACGCCGTCGGCGGGGATCAGGCCCTGCGACTGCGGCGACAGGTTCGCCGTCGGGAAGCCCAGCTCCCGCCCGCGCTTGGCCCCGTGCACGACGACACCGCGGACGACCGGCTCGTGACCGAGCAGGCGGGTGGCGTGCTCCACGTCGCCCTCGGCGAGCAGGTCGCGGATCCAGGTGGAGGAGACGCGGCGGCCGTGCTCGGGCCGCACGTCGTCGATGAGCTCGACCTCGAAGCCGTGCTCGGCGCCGAGCGCCCGGAGCAGGTCGATGCCGCCGGCACCCCGGGCTCCGAACCGGAAGTCGGAGCCGACGAGCACGACGCGCGCCTCGAGCGCGTCCACCAGGATCTGCTGCACGAACTCCTCGGGCGAGAGCGAGCGGAACTCCTCGTCGAAGGTGAGCAGCAGCGTCGCGTCCACGCCCGTGCCGGCGAGCAGCTCCAGCTTCTGCTCGTTGCCGACGAGCGCGGGCGGGCACTTCTCGGGGGCGATCACGCTCAGCGGGTTGCGATCGAAGGTCACGACGACGGCGGCGAGTCCGCGCTCGCGCGCCCGCTCGTGCAGCGTGCCGATCACGGCGCGGTGCCCGGAGTGGACACCGTCGAACTTGCCGATGGTCACCGCGGAGGGGCCGATCCCGGCGAGGTCCTGCGCTCGCGTCTCGACGCGCATCAGAGCGCGCTCCTGCGGCCCTGCACGCGCAGCCACCAGAGACCCAGGACCGGGAGGACGAGCGGGATGAGCAGGTAGCCCGCGCCGAAGGCCGACCAGACGGTCGACTGGCGGCCGAAGGGGTCGACGCTCGTCAGGCCGAGCAGCTCGGGTGCGAGGACGCTGATCCCTCCGACGACGAGGACGCCGACGAGCTCGAAGGTGATGGTGACCCACGCCACCCGCTGCCAGAACGCCCCGCGCGCGACGAGCGCCACGGTCGCGACGATGTAGACGACGGCCGAGAGGGCCGAGAGCGAGAACGCGAGCGGGGCCTCGTCGAAGCGGTCGATGATCTGGAAGACCGAGCGGCCGGTCGCGGCCAGGGCGAGGATCCCGTAGACCGTGACGAGCAGGCTGCCGACCCCCCTCGAGCGGGTGGAGCGGACGGGACGGGACGGCCGGTTCGGGGTGGAGGCGCCCCGATCCTCGGCCTCGCTGGAGTGTGTGGACATCGCAGAGTCAATGCTAGGCGCTCGGAGCCGGGCGCCGGCCCGGACGGCTCACGCGACCTGGACGAACCAGATCTGGTGCATGCGGTACACCATGACCGCGATCGAGAGGCAGGCGACTCCGAGGATCACCGTGCTCCACCGGGTGCGTTCGATCAGGGCCCAGAAGCCGGCCGCGAGCGGCAGCAGGAGCGCCGAGATCAGGTAGATGTAGTACTCCGGCAGGCTGCCGGACGGGTTGTTGCCGATCAGCGGCGAGACGATCGCGACGGCCAGCTGCACGATCAGCAGCAGCTCCACGATCGCGGTCGCGCCGACCGACACGTCCGACGGACGCCGGTTCAGGAGCCCGAGGACCAGGCAGAGCAGTCCCGCCGCGACGGCGACCGCCACCTGCACGATCGTGAACCACTCGATCACGGCGCGACCGCCCTGACGTCCTCCGTCGGGAAGTTGACGACGCTCTTGAGCACCGCGCCGCGGCGCTCGGCCAGCCCGATGAGCCTCTCCCCCGGGGCGACGGCGGCGAGCAGGCCCTTGGAGTCGCGCAGCTCCTCCGGGACCGCGATCCGCTTGCCGTTCGCCAGGTCCGCGGAGGACTGGGCGTCCAGCCGCAGCAGCGGGAAGAGCTCGGCCGCCACGGAGGTCGGCGTGAGCAGCGCCGACGGGACGTCCAGCTCGTCGATCTCGCCGGCCGCGGCGACCGCGAACGGGCCGACGGCCGTGCGGCGCAGCGCCGTCAGGTGCCCCCCGACTCCGAGAGCGGCGCCGAGGTCGCGAGCGAGGGCGCGGATGTAGGTGCCGGACGAGCAGGTGACCCGGACGTCGAGGTCGAGGAAGCCGTCGACCTCGCGGCGGGCGAGGACGTCGAAGGCGCTGACCGTGACGGGACGCGCGGGGATCACGACCTCCTCGCCGTCGCGGGCGCGGGCGTAGGCGCGGCGCCCGTCGATCTTGATCGCGCTGACCGAGCTCGGGACCTGCTCGATCGCGCCCGTGAGCCCCGCGATCCCGGCGTCGATCGCGTCGTCGCCGAGTGCGGCGACCGCCGCCGGCGGCGCGCTCTCGAGCACGTCGCCCTCGCGGTCGTCCGTCGTGGTGGAGGCGCCGAGGCGGATCGTCGCCTCGTACTCCTTGTCGAGGCCGACGAGGTACGTGAGCAGGCGCGTCGACGGACCCAGGCCCAGGATCATCAGACCGGTCGCCATCGGGTCGAGCGTGCCGGCGTGGCCCACCTTGCGCGTGCCGGCGCGGCGACGGGTCCGGGAGACGAGGTCGTGGCTGGTGATGCCTCCGGGCTTGTCCAGCAGGAGGATCCCGTTCGGGGCCGTCACCGGAGGAGTGGGGGTCGCGAACACGGGTGCGAGGATACACGCGCCGGTCGGGAGCGAGCCGCGGGGCGGGCGGCGACCGTGCCGTCCTAGGCTGGTCGGATGAGGATCGCAGTACTCGGGACGGGCGCCGTCGGCGGAACGATCGCCGCCCTCCTCGACCGGGCCGGGCACGACGTCGAGGCGACCGCTCGCGGAGCGCACCTCACCGCGATCCGGCGCTCCGGCATCCGCCTCGACGGGGCGTGGGGCGAGCACACCGCCTGGGTCAGGACGGGCGAGACCCTCGACCTCGTCCCGGACGTCGCCTTCCTCTGCACGAAGGCCCAGGACGCCGAGGACGCGCTGCGCGCCAACCGGCGCACGGTCGACGGCGCGCTGATCGTGGTCGTGCAGAACGGCCTCGACGGGCTGCAGGCCGCCGCCCGCCAGGTGCGCGACGCCTCCCTCGTGGGCGCACTCGCCCTCTTCGCCGCCAGCCACCTCGAGCCGGGCCGCGTCACCGTCACGGCTCCCGCGACGACGACCCTCGGAGTCCCCGGCAGGCCGGCCGACGACGAGGTGCGGCGCGCCGCCGCCGTGCTCGGCGAGGCGGTGCCCGTCGCGGTCACCGACGACTTCCTCGGCGCGCAGTGGACGAAGCTCCTGATCAACGAGGTCAACGCGCTGCCCGCGATCACCGGGCTCTCGGTGCAGGAGACGATCGCCGAGCCTCGCCTGCGCCGACTGCTGGCCCGGGCGATGAAGGAGGCGGCCCGCACCGGACTCGCCTCCGGGGTCCGCTTCGGCACCCTGCAGGGGCTCTCGGACACCGCGGTGCGCGCTCTCGCGGCCGCTCCCCTCCCGGTGGTCGAGCTCCTCCCCCGGAGGATGGCGAAGGGCATGGGCGAGGTGCCGAACCCCGGATCCACGCTCCAGAGCATCCGCCGCGGCGTGCCCAGCGAGATCGACCACCTCGCCGGCGCCGTCGTGCGCACCGCGCATCGGCTCGGCCGGGAGGCGCCGGTCAACCAGCTCCTCGTCGAGCTCGTGCACGAGGTCGAGCGCTCCGGCGCGTTCCTCGCTCCCGAGGACGTGGCCCGGCGGGCGTCGGCCGTCTGACGTCCGGCGCCGCTCAGCAGGAGTCGGCGAAGACGCGGCGCGGATGCTCCGGATCGCGGATGTCGATCAGCACCGGCGCGAGCCGCCGCGGATCCGTGCTCGCCCGGTAGGCGAGATCCACCGGCGGCTCCTGGGTGTCGAGCCGGATGCCGAGGCTCCAGGCTCCGCGCAGCTCCGGGCGCAGCGCGAACTCGCCGTCGACGAGGAGCACGGCGTCGCGGCCGGCCGTGCGCCAGCGCGGCTGCCTCGGCTCGTCCCGCACGGCGTCGAAGGCGGCGAGCACGAAGCCGGTGCTCCCGCCGAGCTTGAACGGGTCGAGCAGCACGCGCCGCAGGAGCTCGTAGTCGTAGCGCAGGCGGTAGGCGCGCTCCCCCTCCGGCACGGCGGCGTCCTGCCGCTCCGCCCGCGCCCGCTGGAAGTCGCTCAGGTGCGCGACGAACGCGCCGTGGCCCGCCCGGGCGAGAGCCGCCGCGAGGTCGTCCGCGAAGGAGGCGGAGAGCACGGGATCGTCGCTGTCGATCGCGACGGCGACACGACCCCTGGCGTAGTTGTGCAGCACCTCCGCCGCGAGCGCGTCGAGCACATCGACCTTCTGCGGAGCCCACTTCGTCATCCGTCCACGATACGCGGCAGCGCCTACGCTGGACGGATGCCCGCCGCATTCGCCCCCGCGATCGTCGAGTGGTTCCGCAGCGACGCCCGCGACCTGCCGTGGCGCCGGGAGGGCTTCCCCGCCTGGGGCACCCTCGTCAGCGAGTTCATGCTCCAGCAGACGCCGGTCGTCCGCGTGATCCCCCGCCTGGACGAGTGGCTCCGCCGGTGGCCGACGCCCGCCGACCTCGCGGCCGTCCCCTCGGGCGAGGCCGTCCGGGCCTGGCAGTCGCTCGGCTACCCGCGCCGCGCCCTCCGACTGCACGCGTGCGCGGTCGCGATCGCCGACGAGCACGGCAACGTCGTGCCCGAGGACGTCGACGCACTCCTCGCCCTCCCCGGGGTCGGCGACTACACCGCGCGCGCGGTCGCCGTCTTCGCCTACGGCCGCCGCCATCCCGTCGTGGACACGAACGTGAGGCGGGTGATCGCCCGGGCCGTCGCCGGAGTCGGCGAGCCCGGCCCGCCGCGCACGAAGCCGGATCTCGAGGCGATGGAGGCGCTGCTGCCCGACGACGTCGCCGAGTCAGCCGTCTTCAACGCCGGGATGATGGAGCTGGGCGCGATCGTGTGCACCGCGCGCTCCCCGCGCTGCGAGGTCTGCCCGATCCGCGACTCCTGCCGCTGGCGGGCGGAGGGGTACCCGGCCTACGACGGGCCCGTGAAGGCGCGCCAGAAGAGATTCGAAGGGTCGGATCGGCAGGTCCGGGGCCTGGTGCTCGCGGAGCTCAGGGCGTCGCACGGTCCCGTCACCGAGGCCGAGGTGCGCTCGTTGTGGCCGGACGCCGAGCAGCTCGACCGGGCTCTCGCCGGACTCCTGGCCGACGGTCTGGCGACGGGCACTCCCGAGGACGGCTACCTCCTCCCGCACGCCTGAGCCGAGGGCGGGCGTCGGAGGAGACGGGTAGCGTGGCGCCGTGACCCGCCGCCGTCTCCGCCTCCTCCGCCCCGACTCCGACGTCGACCGCGCACTGGCCGCCGTCCGCGCCGAGAACGACCTGCCGGGGGACTTCCCCGCGGACGTCCTCGCGGAGGCCGCGGCGGCCGACCGCACGGCCGACGACGACGGCCGGATCGATCTCACCGCGATCCCGTTCGTCACGATCGACCCGCCCGGCTCCCTCGACCTCGACCAGGCGCTCCACCTCGAGGAGTCCCCCGGCGGCGCCGTCCTCCGCTACGCGATCGCCGACGTCCCCGCGGTGGTCCGACCCGGAGGCGCCCTCGACGCCGAGACGCGCCGCCGCACCCAGACCTACTACCTGCCCGACGGCCGGATCCCCCTGCATCCCGCCGTGCTGTCGGAGGGAGCCGCCTCCCTGCTCCCGGAGCAGCGGCGCCGCGCCCTGGTCTGGACCCTCGAGCTCGGACCCGACGCCGAGCCGCGCTCCGTCCGCGTCGAGCGGGCCCTGGTCCGCAGCGTCGCGCGCCTGGACTACGCGGGAGTGCAGCGCGACGCCGAGAAGGGCGCACTGCACCCCTCGATCGCCCTGCTGCCCTGGTTCGGCCGCGAGCGCCGCGCTCGCGAGTCCGAGCGGGGCGGCGCGAGCCTGACGCTGCCCGAGGAGGAGATCGTCGCCGACGACGGCCGCTACCGGGTCGAGCGCCGCGCGCCCCTCGAGGCCGAGGACTGGAACGCCCAGGTGTCGCTCCTGACGGGCATGGCGGCCGCGACGATGATGCTCGACGCCGGAGTGGGGATCCTCCGCACGATGCCGCCCGCGGACGCCGAGACGGTCGCCGCCTTCCGCGCCCGCGCCGAGCTCCTCGGAGTCCCGTGGCCCGTCGACGAGCCGTACGGGGACTATCTGCGCCGCCTCGACACGGGCGATCCCGCACAGCTGGCCGTCATGCACGCCGCCGCATCGCTGTTCCGCGGCGCCGGCTACACCGCGTTCGACGGCAGCCGACCGGAGCAGCCGGAGCAGGCCGCTCTCGCCGCTCCGTACGCCCACGTCACCGCGCCGCTGCGCCGTCTCGTCGACCGGTTCGGCCTGGCGGTCTGCCTCGCGGTCAGTCGCGGAGAGGAGCCGCCGGAGTGGCTCCGCGCGGCACTCCCCGGGATCCCGGCGCTCATGGCCGCCGGCGACCGCCGCTCGGGAGCCGCGAACCGCGCGGCGACCGCGGTCGTGGAGGCCGCCGTCCTCCGCGGCCTCGAGGGCTCCGTGTTCTCCGGCATCGTCGTCTCGACCGCCCGGACGCGCTCCTCGGTGCAGCTCCTCGAGCCCGAGATCACGGTCGACGTGCAGACCCCGCTCACGCCGGGAGCCCGTGTCGACGTCGTCCTGGAATCGGTCGATGTCGCCACGGGCTCCGCAGTCTTCCGTGCGGTGGATCAGTCCTCGTCGTCGTCCTCGCGAGGCTTGACGTAGGGGTCCTCGTCGCCGGCGTAGCTCGCGCCCGCCGCCAGCGTCTGCACCTGCGAGTCCTGGTTGCGCGCCGCGGCGAGCAGGTCCTCGATGTGCTTCGCGTTCTCGGGGACCGCGTCGAGGATGAACTCGAGCGACGGGGTCAGGCGCGACGTGATGTTCTTGCCGACCTCCGTCCGCAGCATGCCGGTCGCCGCCTTCAGAGCGGCAGCCGAGTCGGTGCGCTCCTCGTCGGTGCCGTAGACGGTGTAGAACACCGACGCGTGCTGGAGGTCGCCCGTCACCTGGACGTCCGTGATGGTGACGAAGCCGAGCCGCGGGTCGCGGATGCCGCGCTCGAGCCGCTTGGCGACGATCACCTTGATCCTGTCGGCGAGCTTCCTCGCCCGTGCCGGATCTGCCATAGCTGGTCCTCACCTCTCTCTCGACGGGCCGTCGGGCCCGTCCTCTGATTATTCTCCCGCGCCCCGAGACGCCCTCCCGCCTTGACGTCCACTGTTCAGGCAGCTGGGCAAGGGACGTCGCAGACGGAACGCCTCGCGACGCCTCCTTCCCGCGCACCTGCGGTGCGCCCGCCAGACCCGAGCCAGGAGGCGTCGCGAGGCGTTCCGCCCGCTCCTCCGCTCGAAGGAGATGCGCTGCTGGTCCGAGGGGATCCTGCAGGTGCACGTCGACTCACGAGGAGCGGAGCGTCACCCACCGGAGTGGAGGGGCGGCGGCGTCCTCTTCGCGTGCCCGGCTCGGGTCTGGCGGGCGCCCGCAGGGCGCGGGAAGGGCGCGCGAAGAGGATGCCGCCGTCCCGACCGGCCCGTGGCCCGACCGGGACCGCACCCCCTCCAACGACGGAGGAGGCCCGGGGCGAACCCCGGGCCTCCTCTGCGTGTCGGATCAGCCTCGCGGCTTCTCCTTCATCTCGATCGTCTCGATCTCGTCGCCGATCTGGATGTCGTTGTACTTGCCGAGACCGATACCGGCCTCGAAGTCCGTACGGACCTCCGTGACGTCGTCCTTGAAGCGACGCAGCGACTCGATGGCGAGGTTGTCGCCCACCACGACGCCGTCGCGGATGACGCGCGCCTTGGAGTTGCGGGTGATCGTGCCGGAGCGGACGATGACACCCGCGATGTTGCCGAACTTCGAGGAGCGGAACACCTCGCGGATCTCGGCGACACCCGACTGGACCTCTTCGAACTCGGGCTTGAGCATGCCCTTGAGCGAGTTCTCGACCTCTTCGATCGCGTTGTAGATGACCGAGTAGAAGCGGATGTCCACTCCTTCTCGAGCAGCGCGCTCGCGGGCCTTGGGGTCGGGGCGGACGTTGAAGCCCACGATGATCGCGTTGTCGATCGTCGCGAGGTTGACGTCCGACTCCGTGATCGCGCCGACACCGCGGTGGATGATGCGCAGCTGCACCGAGTCGTCGACCTCGATCTTGACGAGCGACTCCTCCAGCGCCTCGACGGCACCGGACACGTCGCCCTTGATGATGAGGTTGAGCGACTCGACCTTGCCCTCTTCGAGAGCACGGGTGAAGTCCTCGAGCGAGATGCGCTTGCGGGCCTTGGCCAGCAGGGCGTTGCGCTGAGCGGCTTCGCGCTTCTCGGCGATCTGACGCGCGGTGCGGTCCTCCTCGGTGACGAGGAAGGTGTCGCCTGCCCGGGGCACGGACGAGAGTCCCTGCACCTGGACCGGACGCGACGGCACGGCCTCGAGGACGGCGTTGCCGTTCTCGTCCGCCATCGCACGGACGCGGCCGTAGGCCGTTCCGGCGACGATCGCGTCTCCGACGCGCAGCGTTCCCGACTGGATGAGCACGGTCGCGACCGCGCCGCGTCCCTTGTCGAGCTTCGCCTCGATCGCGACGCCGCGTGCCTCCTTGTTGGGGTTGGCGCGCAGGTCGAGACCGGCGTCCGCGGTGAGCAGCACGGCGTCCAGGAGGTCCTGGATGCCGGTGCCGGCGCGGGCCGACACGTCGACGAACATGACGTCTCCGCCGTACTCCTCCGCGACCAGTCCGAACTCGGTGAGCTGCTGGCGCACCTTGGCCGGGTTGGCGTCGGGCTTGTCCACCTTGTTGACCGCGACCACGATCGGCACGTTGGCCGCCTGGGCGTGGTTCAGCGCCTCGATGGTCTGCGGCATGATGCCGTCGTCCGCCGCGACCACGAGGATCGCGATGTCCGTGACCTGTGCACCGCGGGCTCGCATGGCGGTGAACGCCTCGTGACCCGGGGTGTCGATGAAGGTGATCGGGCGCTCGATGCCCTCGTGCTCCGCGACGACCTGGTACGCACCGATGTGCTGCGTGATGCCGCCCGCCTCGCCGGCGACGACGTTGGCGTTGCGGATCGCGTCGAGCAGGCGCGTCTTTCCGTGGTCGACGTGACCCATGACGGTGACGACGGGGGGACGGATCTCGAGGTCCTCGTCCGTCTCGTCGTCGAGCTCCTGCTCGAGGTCGAGACCGAAGCCCTCGAGGAGCTCCTTGTCCTCGTCCTCGGGCGAGACGACCTGGATCTTGAAGCCGAGCTCCCCGCCGAGCACCTCGAAGGTGGCCTCGTCGAGCGACTCGGTCGCCGTCGCCATCTCGCCGAGGGCGAAGAGGACGGTGACCAGGTTGCCGGGGGGCACCGGCACGCCGGTCATGGCCTCGATCTTGTCGGCGAAGTCCGAGATCGACGCGCCGCGGCGCAGACGGATGACCGTCTTGCCGTCGCCGCGGGGGACGCTGACGCCGCCGAGCGACGGAGCCTCCCTGAGCTCGAACTCCTGACGCTTCGTGCGCTTGGACTTGCGGGCCTTGCTCTTGCCGCCACCGCGACCGAACGCACCGGCGGTGCCGCCGCCGGGTCCGCGGCCACGACCGCCGCCGCCACCGGGACGCGGGGCGAAGCCGCCACCGGCACCGGGGGCGCCGCCGCCGGGACGCTGGAAGCCGCCGCCTGCGGGGCGACCGGCTCCACCGGGACGACCGGCTCCTCCGCCGGGACCGCCCGGGCGCTGGCCGAAGCCCGCGGGGCGCTGGCCCATGCCGGGTCCACC
>NZ_JAMRYM010000068.1:0-20381 GCF_023743255.1 Rathayibacter rubneri
GCGGGGGAGCGTGCACGCGGTCGGCGGGTGAGCCCACTCTGCTCCCGACCGGTTTCGCGCGCCGCGCACCCGTGTAAATTCGCCGTGACGCGAGAGGACGTTCTGCATGGCCTACCTGCTCGCGGATGCGCTCCGCGACCCCCGCCTGTCGGCCGCTCTGCCCGTCGTCATCGCCGGGGGCCCCGAGGCCCGGCGCTCCCTGATCCGCTGGGCGCACGCGAGCGAGCAGCTCGACGTGGGGCCGCTCCTCCTGGGCGGCGAGCTCCTGCTGATGGAGGGTGTGAACCTCTCGCTCGAGCAGGATCCGGCGGAGTGCCGGCGGTATGTGGAGTCCCTGGTCGCGGCCCGGATCGGAGCTCTCGCGATCGAGCTGTCGCCCCGGCTCCCCGCCGTGCCGGAGCCGCTCGTGGCCGCGGCCCTCGAGCACGGCCTGCCCGTCCTCTCGCTCTCCCGCCGCGTCCCCTTCGTCCAGGTGTGCGAGAGCATCAACACGGCGCTCACCGAGCAGAAGTTCCGGAGTCTGCGCCTGGCGGACAGACTGTCCGGTCTGCTCGGCGAGGCGGCCGCCGCCGAAGCGGGTGTCGAGGAGCTGCTGCGGGTCGTCGCCACCGAGACCGGAGCGAGCGCCTCCCTCGTCTCGCCGACCGGCGAGCCGATCGCGCGGGCGGAGCCGGGCCGCGGCGTCGACACGGCGCGCACGGCGGCCGCGTTCTCGGGTGTCCTGCGGGCGGGCGACTCCCTGCTGGGCACCCTCTACCTCCGGGCGCACGCCGACGCCGACGTGCACTCTGTCGCCGTCGCGCTGGACCGCGCTCCCGATGTGCTCGCGATCGCGGTCCTGCGGCACCGCCCGCCCGCCACCGCCGAGCGCCTCGCGGCGCAGCTCGTCGCCGTGCTCACCGCGACCGAGCAGCCGCCGTCAGTGGATCTGCAGGTCGACGCGTTCCTCGAGCGACTCGGCGCCGACGGGCGCGAGCGCTATCTCGGGGTCTCGGCCGACGCCGGGCACGACGAGCGCTCGCTGCAGGAGGTGCGCGGCGCGCTCCGGGCCGTGGCCGAGTCGGAGCCGGTGCTGAGCGTCGTGGGCACCGAGCTGCTGGCCCTGCTGCCCTTCGCGAGCGCGGCGGCGATGGAGACGGCCCGAGCGGTGCTCCTCGAGGGGGTCGAGGGAGCGGGGCCCGTCTGCGTGGGCAGCGGCATCGGCGATCAGCGCTCGCTCGCGCGCGAGCTCGCCGAGGTGCGGGGAGTGCGGGAGTGGGCGCTCCCGGGCCGGGTCGTCGACGCGCGGCAGCACCGGCTCGAGCGCTTCGCGAGCACGCTGCGCGACGCCCCCGCCGCCGATGACTTCGTGGAGGACCTCCTCGGCCCCCTGCTCGCCCAGCGGCCCGATCTGCTGGCCACGCTCGAGACGTACGCGTCGCTCTGGGGCGGCAAGACCGCCACCGCGGCGGCCCTGGGCATCGGGAGGCAGACCCTCTACGACCGGCTGGAGCGGATCGAGGGCCTCCTGGGCCCGCTGGACGCGTCGCCCGCGCGCACCCGCGCGATCATGACGGCGGTGTTCCTGCACCGGGCGAGGGCGGCGCTCCCGCGCTGAGCGTGCGGCGCGGGAGCGCTGCCGTCACTCCTTCTCGGCGACGATCTCCGTGTCGGTCTCGTCGGCGCGCTCCCGCAGCTCGTCGGCCATGGCGCCCGCGCCCTCGGCTCCGTGGTCGTGGTCGACCTGCTCGACGAGGCCGCTCAGCTTCTCGTCGTTGCTCGCGTCCTCCGCGCCGTCCATGACCGGACCGGTCTGCTCGTTCTCGCTCATCAGTGGCCTCTCTCGCCGCGTCCTCGGAACGGCCGCGGGACTCCGACGCTACGGGCCGCCTCCGCTGGGCGCTCGACCTTGACGGGCGGAGCGCGCCGTGGGAGGGCGGGCGACGAACGGCCCCGTCCGCTCCGCAGCGGGAGAGGACGGGGCCGTTCGAGCGGGCGCGGCGCTAGCGGAGCGTGATGGTGACCGGAGCGCTGATGCCGGTGTTCCCGGCGGCGTCGGTCGCCCGGGCGGTGAGCGGGAAGGTCCCGCGCAGGCCGGCCGTGGTCGTCGTCAGCTCCCAGGTGGTGCCGGTCGTGGACGTGGCGTCGCCGACCTTCAGGCTGCCGAGGTAGAAGGCGACCGCGGTGACCGCGGTGTCGTCCGTCGCGGTCACCGTGGCGGTGGTGATGCCCCTGATCACGGCGCCCGAGACGGGCGAGGTGATCGCGATCTCGGGCGCGGTGGTGTCGACAGCGGGCTGCTCGGTCGCTCCGGGCTCGGTCGGAGCCGGGATGGGCGTGGTCGAGGTCGGAACCGGCACGGGGACGGTCGAGGTCGGCGTGGGCGTCGGCGTCGGCGTCGCGGTGGGAGTCGCCGTCGCCGTGGGCGAGGCGGTCGGAGCGGCGGTCGCGGTCGCGGTCGCCGAGGGGGTCGGAGCGGGTCCGCCGACCTTCGCCGCGTGGGCTCCGGCGGTGTTGCGCGAAAAGGCGGAGCCGTCGATGTCGCGTGCGGCGGGGGACGTGGAGCCCCAGCCCTCGACGAGAGCCTCGTCGCCGTCGACGAGGCGGAGGTCGCCGGTGTCCTCGGAGACGAAGCGCGGGCTGCCCTGGATGTTGCCCTGCGTGTTCAGCAGCGCGGGCGCCTTGCAGAGCTTCGTGTTCCACGACGACACGATGGTGTTCGTCATGGGGCTGTCGCACGCGGCGAGGTAGCTGACGATGTTGCGGTCGAAGACCGTGTTCGTCGCGCCGCCGACGCGGAGCGATCCGTCGACGAAGGTGTTGTTGCGGATGAGCAGGTCGCTGGCCGTGACCTCGCGGAAGTCGGCGGCCGAGCCTCCGCGGCACTGCGCGGTCTTGACGACGCAGCTCTGCACGAAGTTCGACTCCACGGTGATGCCGCTCATGCCGTCGCCGGCGCCCGGCGAGAAGATGATGCCCGCGTTGTAGCAGTTCGAGAGGGTGTTGCCGCGGAGGGTGACGCCGGTGCTCTCGAACACCTGGATGCAGTCGGCGTGGAGGCCGTTGTTCTTGTCCTGGTCGTAGTCGCGGACGGTGTTGCCCTCGATCAGCACGTCGGACGCTCCGCCGACCTGGATGCCGTCGATCGAGGACCCGTTCTCGAACAGCGAGTCGCGGACGACCGCGCCGTCGTTGCGGACGAAGAGCCCGCCGCCGTCGAAGTGGGCGGACTCGATGCTCTGGTTCGCGCCGTAGAGGTAGAACGTGGTCGACACGGCGATCTCGGACCAGACGATGTTCGCCACGTAGCTCTTGACGCGGGTGAGCACGGGCGAGGCTCCGGGGGCGGCGGTGACGACGAGGGGCTGGGCCGCGGTGGCCTTCCCGCCGCGCAGGGCCGCATCGGGGTAGGTGCCGGTCGTGAGGTAGACGATGCTGCCCGCGGGGGCGCTCTGCACACCGGTGGGGAGGGTGCACGGTGCGGCCTGGCTGCAGGCGGTGCCGGTGCCGGTCGGGGACGTCCAGCGGTCGGGCACCGCCGCGGTCGCGGCGGGAGCGGTGATGAGCGCCGCCACGAGGACCACCAGGGCGAGGAGGACCGCGCTCAGGGATCCGCGCGGCGAGGTCCTGGGGAGTGCTGGTCCGGCGAGTGCTGCTCCGGCGGGTGCTGGTCTGGGCATGGGTGTCGTCCGATCGACTCGTGAGGGCGAGGGCGGTGCCCGGGGAGCGAGGAGGACCTCGTGATCGTTCGGCGGCCCGGGGCCGCACCGGTGAGGGTGCGGCCCCGGCGTACGCGTCACTGCGTTCCGGGCGGGCGGTGCGAGTGGCTGTCGTGCGGTGGAGGGGCTGCGCACTGTGCTGTCAGTGCTGGTCGTGCGTGTGCTGCGTGCTGGTCGTGCGTGGTCGTGGGCGTGCGTGTGCCGGGTGCGTCGGGTGGAGCGGGTGCACCGGGCCGGTGCCGGTCGGCGTCTCGTCGGCAGGGAGGGCCGACGACCGTCCGGTTCGGGGCTGAACGGAGAAGGGGAAGGGGGTTTCGACGCCTAAGTTAGCGGCGCGAGGTTTCCATTTCGTGACGGATCGGGACCGTTCCGGCACCGACACGCCGAGGCCGTACCCCCAGAACGAGGCGATACGCCGCGATCGTGGAGCGCGCGATGGCGTCCCACTCGAGTTCCGCCAGATCGGCGCGCTCGGGGGCCTCACGCGTGTCGAGCCACTCGAGCGCCTCGTCGAGGACCGAGCGGTCGAACGCGCCGCGGTAGAGGCGCACCCACTCCGGGCCCACGAGCGCCGCCAGCTCGTGCATCGACCCGAGATCCGGGACGAGGACGGGGCGATCGGCCGAGACGGCCAGGATCGCGGATCCCGAGTTCTGGATCGCCGAGTAGGGCAGCACGACGAGGTCGCTCGCGCGCAGCCAGAGCGCGATCCGCTCGTCGCTGAGGAAGGCGAGCTCCAGGCGGATGCGGGGATCGCCGCCGACGGCCTCCTCGATCACTCCGCGCAGGGGTCCGCGCGCCGGGTTGCCGGCGACCGCGAGCAGCGTCCCGTCGTCCTCGCGGGCGCGGAACTGCTCGATCAGGGTCGGGATGTTCTTGTACGGCCGGATCTGGCCCACCGACACCACGAGGCGGGCGTCGGGGTCGAGCCCGAGCGCCGCACGGGCCTCGGCGCGGCTCGGCGAGAAGTCGTAGTCGTGGCGGTAGTGCCCGTGCGGAGTGACGAACGCCGGCACGTGGGCGAGCTCCGGGTACGAGACGCGGATCGCCGACACGCCCTCCTGCGAGAGGCAGATGATCGCGTCGAGGTTCTCGGTCAGCAGTCGCCGGTACCAGTTCCGCAGGAACGGGGTCGCCCGCTCCTCGTGCGAGGTCACGTTGTGCGCGGTCCAGATCAGGCGCGTGCCGCGGAGCCGGGCGACTCGGAGAAAGCCGAAGAAGAAGACCAGGCGGGCGACGACGCGGTAGCGGCGGATCCCGCTGAGGAACGTGAGGTCCGGCCAGTGCAGGTGCACGATGTCGATCTTCGAGGTCAGCAGGCGGAACCACGAGAGGTCGCGCACGAGCGCGCCCTCGGCCGTCATGGCCGTGTAGAGGCGCGCGTTGTAGGGGTTCGCGTACCGGGTGCGGAACGCGGGCTCCGCCTCGACGACGAGGCGCCGGCTCGCGGCGCTCTCGGGCGTGAGGAGGCCGCGCAGCCGGGTGCGCAGCCGCGAGCGGAGGGTGCGGGTGCCGCCGGCGATCATCGGGCCGCCTCCGTCGTCGCACCGGTGCCGGGGACGCGGCCGAAGAGCGTGCGCTCCGCCTCCGGGTACCCGACGCGCCAGTCGGCGCGGCGCTGCCAGACCTCGGTCCACGCCCGGCGCTCGCGCCGCGTCGCCGTCTCGAGCACCGTCCGCACGAGGGCACCGGCCTGGAGCAGGGCGATGCCCGCGCGGGCGGGCAGCGGCTTCCAGGCGAGACGGATCATCGTGGCCTTGCCGGCCATCACCATGCACATCTTGCGGCCCGAGTTGCCCTCGGTCGCGGCGTCGCGCGTCGAGGCTCCGACGTCGTGCACGATCACGGCGGTCGGCACGATCACGGGTGCCAGACCCGCGCGGCGGGCGCGGATCGAGAACTCGGCGTCCTCGCCGTAGAGGAAGAAGCGCTCGTCGAGGCGGCCGACGCGCTCGTACTGCGCGCGCTCCATCAGCAGCAGGCAGCCGGTGATGATCGGCACCTCGCGGACCGTGTCGCGCTGCCAGCGGCCGAGCGACTCCGGATCCAGGAGCGGGTTGCCGCGGAAGGCGGTCGAGAGCATGGTCGCGTAGGTCAGGAGCGACCACAGGCTCGGGGCGCCCCAGCACGAGGACGGATCGACGGCGCCGTCCGGGCGCAGGGTGCGTCCGCCGTAGACCCCGTAGCGGGGGTTCGCGACGGCGAAGTCGAGCAGCGCGCGGAACGAGCCGTCGAGCACGAGGGTGTCCGGATTCAGCAGCAGCACGTAGCGCTCGGTCGCGGCCGCGACTCCGCGGTTCACGCCGCGCGCGAAGCCGAGGTTGTCGCCGGCCTCGATCACGGTGGCCTCGGGGTGCGCCGCGCGGACCGCCTCGGCGCTGCCGTCGACGGAGCCGTTGTCGACCACGATCACGTGCGGGGGCGTCGGAGCGTCGCCCCGCGGGATCGAGTCCAGGCAGGCGAGCGTCTTCTCGCGGGTGTTGTAGCTGACGACGACGATCGCCAGGCTCGTGTCGACGGTGGTCGTGCTCGCGGACCCCGTCGTGCTCGCGGACTCAGGCACCGGGCGCCTCCGGTCGCTGGCCGATGACCTTGGCGGGGACGCCGCCCGCGATGCAGTTCGCCGGGAGGTCCTTGGTGACCACCGCTCCGGCGCCCACGATCGCGCCGTCGCCGATCGTCACTCCGGCCGTGACGACCACGTTCGCTCCGAGCCACACGTCGCGGCCGATGACGATGTCGCGCTCGACCTTCGCCTGGTCCATGACCGGCGTGCCCTGCACGATGCCGTAGTTGGACGCGGTGACCGTGACGTTCGGCGCCAGGAGGCACTTCTCGCCGAAGGTGATGCGACCGGTGGAGTTGCCGGCCCACACGAGCGAGTTCTCGCCGATGTGGGTGCCGGCGCCGATCGTGATCCGCTCGGCGTTGCGGAACGACACGTTCGGCGCGAACGACACGTCGGCGCCCCGGGTGAGCCGCGGCACCTGGTCGGCGTGGCTGTACGCGTGGAAGTGCAGCAGGCGCACGGCCTGCAGGTACGTGCGCACCTTGGTGAGGGTGCGCAGCGGTCCGCCGCCCTGGCTCATCGGGTCGTTCCGTTCTCGGAGGAGGGAGTGGTGGGGGAGGGGGAGGACGTGGCCGGAAGTGCGCCCGCGGGCGCCTCCTCGGGCCAGTCGACCGGCGGCACGCCGAGCTCGTGGAGCGAGCGCACCACCGAGTCGACGAAGGCGCGGGAATCGAGGTCGGCCCTGACCTGCACGGCGAAGTCGAGGCGCTTGAGGTAGGAGCTCGAGAAGAGCGCCGCCTCGTCCGTGGGCTCGGTGGTGGGCCACAGGGTGAACGCCTCGACGAGGGCGTGGCCGAAGTAGCGCGGGCGGAGGAAGACCGGCAGGTAGGACGCGTAGCCCTGCCAGTCGCGGACTCCGCGGGTGATGCCGGACTCGCCGGTGACGCTCGCGTGCTGGATCTGCTCGTGCACCGAGGCGATGCTCTCGTGCAGGCCGAGGCCCACGGGGATCGAGACGCGCGCCATGGTGATGTGGTTGCGCTTCTCGGCCGTGCGGTCGCGCTGGGGCGAGATGGGCACGAGGGTCGCGATCTCGCTGCGCTCGGGGTGCATCGCGGCGAACGCGTGCAGTCCCAGGGCGACCGTGAGGTCCGACAGGGTGCCGCCCGCGCCCCGGGCGGCCGCCTTCGCCGCCTGCACCGGCACGGTGATGATCGCGGCGTCCTTGGGCTTCACGGTGCGCTGGACGAGACCGGAGCGGCGGATCCACACGTCGCGCGGGCTGCGGATCAGCCGGCCCCCGACGCGGCGCAGCCGCTTCTTCAGCGGCTTGCGCTTCCAGTCGGCCCACTCCTCGGCGAAGGAGTCGTAGGACGAGGCGATGGTGCGGCGCGCGGCGATCGCGAGGCCCAGCGGCCCGCGCGGAGCCGGGGGGTCGTCGGGGAAGCGCAGCGGGCGCCCGCCCGACGGCGCGACGTCGTACGGCTTCTCCTCGGTGAAGGTCGTGAAGAGCATCAGGCCGAACATGCCGTCGCCCATCACGTGCTGGATCCGCATCGGGAACGCCAGCTGACCGGTCGAGAGCTCGACGACGAGGATGTCCCAGAGCGGGCCCTTCGGATCCATCGGACCGTTGAAGAGGCCGGTCAGCAGCTCCGTCCGGCGCGGGTCCCACTCGACCACCCCGGGGTGGAAGCGCACGTGGTCGCGCACGTCGACGGAGTCGGCGAAGACCCAGGAGGGGGTGAAGAGGCCGAGGGGCGCCCGCACGAGGCGCTGGCGCTGCGGCGGCGAGGCGACGATGAACCGCTCCCACGCGGTGAGGACCAGCTCGCGGTCGAGCGAGCCGTCCTCGCGGCGGAAGGGCGCGCTGTCGACGACCATCGTCGCCACGGGGCGGGCGGCCTCGAACGCGATGGCGTTGCTGACGAACTTCTCGTCGAGCGTGCGCAGGGGCTCTGCGTGCGCTCGACCGGATCGACGGGGGGTGCGGGTCATGATCGGGCTCCCTGGCGGCGGGTCGGAGTCGGGTCGGTCGAGCGCGTCGTGCTCACCCGGCGTCGGGCGCGGTGCTCGCGGCGGCGGGCAGCCGGAGCGGCGTCGGCGGGAACTCGTCGACGAAGACCGAGCCGGACAGGCGCAGGTGGCGGGAGCGGAGGTAGCCGCGCAGGATCCCCTCGAGCATCGCGAGCTCGTCGCGCGCCCCGCGTCCGCGGCGCTTCGCCGAGCGCACGAGGCGGCGACCGCTGCGGACGGCCAGCGTCGCGGTCAGGCGCGCGCCGATCAGCGGCGACAGGCGCCACCACTTGCCGACGAGGGCCCCGAGCCCGAGTCCGTAGCCCCGCATCAGGCGGCGGTAGGCGGACGGATTGCGCGTGTTGACGTGCAGCACGACGCTGTCGGGCACGAAGACGGCCGTGCCGCCCGCCTTGAGCGCCCGGCAGAAGATGTCCAGGTCCTCCGCTCCGGCGAGGAACCGGCCTGCGCCGAGCACCTCGTCGAAGCCGCCGAGCGAGAGGAGCGTGCTGCGGCGGAAGGCCATGACCGCGCCGTGGCCGGCGTCGAGGCCTCTGACCGCGGTGCGGTAGACGATCCGGTCGGTCGGCGGCACGTCGGTGTCGACGAGGGTGTGGTCGAGCATCCGGCCGGTGGCCACCGTGACCGCCGGATCGGCGAACGCGTCGATCAGCGCCTCGATCCAGCCGGGAGTCGGCGAGCAGTCGTCGTCGGTGTAGACGAGGATCGCGCGCTCGCTCGCCGCGAGGCCGACGTTGCGGGCGATCGAGAGGCCCTTCACGTCCGTCCGCACGTAGCGGGCGCCCGCGGCGAGGGCGACCTCGCGCGTGCGGGAGTCGGTCGAGGCGGAGTCGACCACGATCACCTCGACGGCGGGGTCGGTGCCCGCGGCGATGGCGGCCAGCGCCTCGCGGAGCATGTCCGGTCGCTCGCGGGTGCAGAGGATGATCGAGACGTCGCTGGGGCTCACGGGTGGTCGTTCCTCGGGTGCTCGGTGGGGAGGGCGGAGTCGTCCTGCACGAGCCGGATCGCCGCGCGGTAGGCCTCGACGAGGTCGATGCTCGCCCGGTCCCAGGTCAGCTGGCTGCGGTTCGCGAGGGCGGCGCGGCGCATCCGCGCCAGCAGCTCGCGATCGGAGGAGACCAGGTCGAGGTGGGCGGTCAGCGCCTCCACGTCGCGCGGCTCGTGCACGAGCCCCTGCACGCCGTCCTCGAGGTTCGCCCCCGCAGCGGAGGAGACGAGCGGCACGCAGCCGGCCGCCTGCGCCTCGGAGGTCACGAGCGCGCTGCCCT
This sequence comes from Rathayibacter rubneri, assembly GCF_023743255.1. NCBI lineage: Bacteria > Bacillati > Actinomycetota > Actinomycetes > Micrococcales > Microbacteriaceae > Rathayibacter > Rathayibacter rubneri. The sequence goes on from NZ_JAMRYM010000068.1 coordinate 9,516, forward strand.
CCTCGATGGTCGGCAGCACCAGCACGTCGGCCTCGAGGAACACGCCCGCCGCGTCGGGGGTGAAGCCGCGCAGCTCGACCGACGGCTGATCGAGCAGGCCGGCGAGGCGGTCGCGGTACCCGGGGGTGAAGTCGCCGTAGACGAGGAACCGCCCGACACCGCTCGCCCGCGAGGCGCGCCACGCCTGTAGCGCGTAGAGCAGGCCCTTCCGCGGCTCGATGCGGCCCATGTAGACCGCCGTGAAGACGTGGTCGGGGTCGTCGCGCGGATCCGGATCGATCACGCGCTCGGTGTCGACGAGGGCGCCGTAGCGGTGCCGCAGGAGCTTGCGCGGGGAGAAGCCCTTCTCGAGGAAGGTCTGCTCGACGGAGGCGGAGGGCACCAGGATCGCGGTGGCCGAGGACCACTCCCTCTCCTCGCGGCGCAGGCGCACCGCGTTGTACGTGTGCGGGGAGCCGGGCGGCGGCGTGATGCCCAGGCGCTCGTACTCCTCCATGACCACCTCGAAGGCGTGCGCGGTGTGGGTGTTCGGCGCCTCCCGGACGGACGGCACGCCCCGGCGGACGGCCTCGTCGAACGTGCGGGCCGAGCCCCACGGCCAGCCGTGGACGACGTCGTACTCGCCCTCGGCGAGGATGCGCGCGGTGACGCGGTCGTGGTGCGCGATCGAGCGGCTGCGCCCGAAGAGGCGGTGCGGGAGCCGCACCCCGCCGACGGTCAGCGTGGTGACCGCGCGCGCGACGGGGCCCAGGGGCGCCGCGATCGAGGCGGCGACCACGGTGACGCGGTGGCCCGCGTCGGCGAGGGCCCGCACCTGGTGCAGGGCGGTCCAGCCGATCCCCGGCGAGCCGATGGCGTGCGGGAACGAGTAGAGGATCGACAGCGTCGGCTCGGCGCCGTGCGCCGTCACGGGAGGCGCGTCGTCCGCGCCGTCGCCGGGGGTCGCGGGAAGGTCCTCACGGGTCGCTGGGCGGTCGTGGTGGTCTGCGGCAGGCGTGGAGCACTGGTGCTCATCATCCATGCGTCTCCTGTCGTGAGGGCGGCGCGCTCAGGAATGAACAAGGACTACCATCCTCGTCCATCTGAGAGGAACGCAAGTCCGCACCCGGCTCGGCGGGTCGGACGTCGGCGAGACTTAACACAGTCGCAATACTTCCGGCATCGCTGTGCGGTGGGTTATGGTCACAATGAGTGTGTCGGGGCACCGCACTCGCGGGGTCCCGGTTCTCTGCCCGTTCCGACCCCCTCGCAGGCATGCCCGGAGGACGGAGCGAGCCGAGCCCACCCGGTACCGCCCCGTGCGGTGCCGTCGCCCCGTGCGACACCGTTCAGATCCGCCACACGCACCAGGTCCGTCCTCGTCTCCAGACGTCGACAGCCACACCACACCGTTCCGCCATTACCGCCGTGATGGACGGAGGCGTTGCTCCATCGTTTGCAGCAGCAGTGCAACCTCCGAGCACGCGGCGCGTCGCCCGAGGTCCTACACCTCGCCGTCTGGAAGTCGAGACCGAGATGTCCGTCCCCCTTTACCTCCGAGTGCTCTGGAGCTACAAATGGCTCCTCGCCTTCGGCCTCGTCGTCGCCGTTCTGGCCGCGATGGTGGCCGGCTACACCGTCAAGGACGGGGAGATCGTCTCGCGCGCTGAGGCCGCGTACCGATCCGACACCACGATCCTCCTGGGCGGTGGCCAGGAGAACCCGTTCCAGGCGATCGAGCCCGGGCAGGCCATCACCGAGGGCCAGTCGGAGGCCCAGCAGAACGACCTCACCAACACGGCGGTCATCTACGCCTACCTGGTCAGCGGATCCGAGATCCGCGCGCAGGTCGAGGCGGCCATGGGCCCCCTCACCGACACGGAGGCGCTGAGCGCCGTCCGCCGCACCACGCAGCCGGCCGGCACCGAGCAGAACCCGGGCCGCTTCAGCCTCCCGATCCTCTCGATCGTCGGCGAGTCGACCGACCCGGACCGCGCCGTCCTCATCTCGCAGACCGCGTCGCAGATCTTCCAGGCCTATGTGGGCGCCCAGCAGGACGCCGCGGGAGTCGCTCCCGAGCAGCGCGTGACCCTGTCGGTCACCGACCAGGGCAAGGCCGTCGAGCAGGAGGGGTCGAACCCGATCATCCCGATCGCCATCACCGGCATCGGCGTGTTCCTCGCGTTCATCGCCCTCGCGTTCATCCTCTACAACATCCGCATCTCGCGGGAGCGCGTCACCGCGAACCGCCAGAGCCCGCGTCGCGGCGAGTCCTTCCGCCGCGGTCCGGCCCTGACCGGCGCCCCCGAGGGCCAGCGCTCGGCCGGTGCCATCGGCTCGGCCGCCGAGAACCCCGCCGGGGCGGGGGAGCTCGCCTCCTCCGGGAAGCGCAGCGCCACCTGACGCGGACTCCTCAGATGAGCACCAGCACGAGAACGAAGCCGGTGAAGGGGGCCCCGCTCCCGATCCCGGGCAACGACGATCCCTACGCGGGCGAGATCCTCGTCCGCCGGACCTTCACGATCCGAGCGGCCCTCGCGACCCTGCTCCTGGCGGGGGTCGCGGTGGCGGCGGTGTACTACCTCAACCCGCTCCTCGCGGGAGCCGCCCTCTTCGGGATCTCCTTCCTGTACCTCACGCGCAAGCTCGTCTTCAACTGGACCGGCGCGTTCATCGTGCTGCTCGGCGTGATCATGTTCATCCCGGTGCGGTACTACTCCCTCCCGATCCCGATCGGCTTCGCTCTCGAGCCCTACCGGCTCGTGATCGTGCTGATGGTCGTCGCGGCGATCGTGGCCCTCCTGATCGACCCGAGGTTCGTCTGGCGCCCCGCGGCGTTCGGCTGGCCCCTCGCGATCTGGGTGGGCACGAGCCTGCTCTCGATCGCCGCGAACGTGGAGTTCATCGCCGAGGGCGGCCTCGGCAGCGGAGTCGCCGGTGCGATCGTCACCGATGTGCTGATGCTGTCGGTGTACTTCGTCGCCCGCCTGATGATGCGCAGCGAGCACCTCGTCGAGGGGGTCCTGACCTTCCTCGTGTGGACGGCCGTGGTCGTCGCGTTCTTCGCGGTCCTCGAGCGGGCCACGCAGCAGAACATCTTCACGCGCCTGGACCAGTTCCTCCCGCTCGAGCGCCTCGGCGCGGAGCAGGAGGCGTACCGCGCGGGCGGCTACCGCTCCTTCGGATCGTCGCAGCACCCGATCGCCCTGGCGGTCATGTTCACGATGATGATCCCGATCGCGGTCTACCTCTCGAAGTGGGCGCGCTGGCCGCTGAACGAGATCAACCGCCGCATCGTCTACTACGGCGCGATCCTCGCGTTGCTGCTGGGCGTCGTGACCGCGGTGTCCCGCACCGCGATCGTCACCCTCGGCGTGATGTTCCTCGTCACGCTGATCCTGCGACCGAAGGTCGGCGGATACCTCGCACTCGGAGCGATCCCCGTGCTGGGCCTGGGCTTCCTCGTCATCCCGAAGATCCTGACCGACATGATCGGCTCGTTCCTCGACCCCGAGGCGCTCATCGCGTCGCAGTACACGTCGGCCGGCATGGCCGGCGCGGGCCGCCTCGCCGACCTCGAGCCGGCGATGGCGATCGTGCGCGAGCATCCGTTCTTCGGCACCGGCGTCGGCAGCCGCATCGTGGTGGGCGACGACAAGAACGCGTTCATCCTCGACAACCAGTGGCTCGGCACGCTGATGGACGCGGGCGCCGTCGGCGTCATCGGCCTGGCGGTGCTGTTCCTGGTGCCGGTGATCATGCTGCTCCGCTACTCGTTCACGAAGACCAGCACGCCGCAGTACGCGAGCCTCGCGTTCGCCATCGCGATCCTGCTGATCGGCTACACGATCGCGGCCTACTTCTACGACGCGTTCGGTTTCTACCAGGCGTTCATGCTCTTCTGGGTCTTCCTCGCCATCGGGGCGTGGACGCTCACGGAGGCGCCGCGGAGCACTCCGCGCCGTCGCCTGGCGCCCGAGGACGCGGGGCACGTGTCGGCCTTCGTCCGGCCCCGTCCGCAGCCCGAGAACGGACCCGCGATCGGAGCCAGCCTCGGCGGCCCCTCGTCCGACCACGTGGTGCGCAGACCCGCTCCCATCGAGTCGTGAGCACGCGCGTCAGCGTGGTCGTGCCCGCGCACGACGAGGCGGCGGTGATCGGACGGCTCCTCCGGGCGCTCGTGGACGGCGATCCCGGGGGGCGCCTCGAGATCGTCGTCGGAGCGAACGGCTGCACCGACGGCACCGCCGAGGTCGCCCGCGCCGTGGATCCGCGGATCCTCGTCGCGGAGACCTCGACGGCCTCCAAGACCGCCGGGCTCAACGCGGCCGACGAGCTCGCGACGGTGTTCCCGCGGATCTACGTGGACGCCGACGTGAGCGTCTCGGCCGAGACCCTGCTCGCGCTGGGCGACGAGCTGGCTCGCCCCGGCGGACCGCTCGTCGCCGCACCGGAGTTCCACGTGGACACCGAGGGCGCGTCGTGGCCCGTCCGCGCGCACTACTCGATCTGGGAGCTGTCCGACTACCGCGTGAGCGGACTGGTCGGCTCCGGGATCTACGGCCTCTCCGAGGAGGGGAGGCGCCGCTTCGGCGCGTTCCCCGAGATCATCGCCGACGATCGGTTCGTGCAGCAGCTGTTCGCCCCCGAGGAGCGGCTGACCCTCGCGGGCCGGTCCTTCTCGGTCAAGGCTCCGCGCCGCATGCGCAACCAGATCAAGCGCACCGTGCGCATCGCCATCGGCAACGCGCAGCTCGCCGCATCCGGCCTGGTGCCCGACCGTCCCGCTCCCGCGGGCGGCGGCATCGCCGCACTGGTGAAGCGCGTCGCGCGCCGGCCCGCCCTGTGGCCGGCCTTCCCCATCTACTGCTACGGCTATCTGCGACCGCGCCTCGAGGCCCGGTCGATCATCGCTCGAGGAGGCGTACCCGAATGGAACCGCGACGAGACGACGCGCGCGTGACGGGGTCGACCCCCGCAGGCGGCTCCTCCGCCCGGCCCCGCGCCACCGACGACCAGATCGAGGCGGCGATCGACGACACCGCCCACACGACCGAGACCCTCGCCACCGACGCCATCGCGCAGTCGCCCACGGTCGGCGACGGGCCGAACCTGCCGCCGAAGAAGCCCGACTCCCTCGGGCACAAGGCGAGCCGCGGCGTCATGCAGACCCTCGGCGGTCTGTGGGGCAAGACCGCGATCCAGATGCTCTCGACCATCGTCCTGGCGCGACTGCTCGCGCCGAGCGACTTCGGTCTGCTCGCGATGGTCACCGCGATCGTCGGCGTCGCCGACCTCGTCCGCGACTTCGGCCTGACCGGCGCGATCATCCAGTCGAAGAAGATGAGCGACACGGTCTGGCGCTCGGTGCTGTGGCTGTCGGTCGCCCTCGGGATCGTCGGCACGATCGTCATCGCGGCCTGCGCGCCCCTCATCGCCGCCCTCTACAACGAGGACCGCCTGATCGTCCTGACGCTCGCCGTCGCGCCGACCCTCCTGATCAACAGCCTCTGCATGCCGCTCCAGGCGCGAGTGCAGAAGGAGATGCGCTTCGGCCTCATGGCGAAGATCGACGTCATGTCGATGCTCGTCGGCGTCGTGGGCTCGATCATCGCGGCGTTCCTCGGCTGGGGCGTGTGGTCGCTGATCGTGCTCCAGGGCGGGGCGCTCATCTACCGCTTCATCGCCCTCTGGGTCGCCGCGCGGCCCAAGTTCGGGCGTCCGCGCATCGCGCGCGAGGTGGTCCCGCTGGTCACCACCGGCGGCAGCATCTTCGGCGTGCAGCTGCTCAACTACGCGGCCCGCAACCTCGACAACGTCATCATCGGCCGCCAGCTCGGCGACGGCGTCCTCGGCCAGTACTCGCGCGCCTACTCGCTCTTCCTCCTGCCGCTGCAGCAGCTCAACGGCCCCCTGGGCCGCGTCGCGCTGCCGGTGCTCTCCTCGCTCCAGGACGACGGCGAGCGGTACCGCCGCTACATCCGCGGCGCCCTGCTGGTCGTCGGGTACCTCACGCTGCCGACGTTCGGCGTGCTCGCCGCCCTGTCGGGCCCCCTCGTCGAGCTCCTGCTCGGACCGCAGTGGACCGCCTCGGCGACGATCCTGTCGCTGCTCTCGATCGCCGGCATCGCGCAGGGCATCGGCAACGTGCAGGGCTGGATCTACATCTCGCTCGGCCGCGTGCACCGCCAGCTCGTGTACTACGTGGTCACTCGCCCGATCGTCATCGGCTCGTTCTTCGTGGGCATCTGGTGGAACGGCGTCGAGGGCCTCGCGCTGCTCTACGGCCTCACGACCCTGACCCTGCTGATCCCGGGCTTCTACCTGGCGATCCGCGGCACCTTCATCACGGGCTCCGACATCCTGGTGCCGGTCCTGCGTCCGGTGCTGGTGGTTCCCTTCATGTTCGCGGCCGCGTGGACGGTGGGCCAGTACACCGACCTGCCCGCGATCCTCCACCTGATCGTCGGCGGACTCGCCTCGCTGGTGCCGCTGGCCGTGGCGATGCTGATCCCGGCGTACCGCCGCGACCTCGACCAGATCCTGGCGTTCGTGAAGCAGGTCAGGAAGCCCAAGCCCAAGGGCCCGAAGACCCCGGCGCCCACCCCCGCCGCCGAAGGAGGCGCCGCATGACCCGCTCCCTCCGTCCGCTCCGGCTCGTCGCCGCGGTCGCCGTGGCCGCCGCACTGCTCGCCGGCTGCACGTCGTCGCCGGCGCCCGAGGAGTCGAGCGGTCCCGCGCCCGCCGGCGCCCTGCCGTTCGAGGCGGGCACGATCGTCGCGATGGGCGACTCCATGACGGCGGCGGTCGCCGCGTGCGGTCAGAACAAGCCCTGCCCGAGCGCCTCGTGGGCCACCGGCGAGGACGAGTCCGTCGACTCCATCGCGCGCCGCGCCGGCGAGGCCGTCGGAGCGGTGCCGACCATCGAGAACGTGGCCGCCAAGGGCGCGACCTCGGCCGAGATGCCGCGTCAGGCCGAGAAGGCCGTCGCGGCCGATCCCGACCTGGTGCTCTTCCTGATCGGGGCCAACGACGTCTGCCGCAAGCGCAGCAGCGAGATCACGACCCCGGAGGCGTTCCGCGCCGCCGTGGACACCAGCCTCGCCACCCTCTCCTCGGGAGCGCCCGAGGCCACCGTGTTCGTGGCCTCGATCCCGGACCTGCTCTCGTTCTTCGAGGTCGAGCGCACGAACCCCGAGGCCGTCGAGCGCTGGAGCGGGAGCTCGAACTGCAACTCGCTCCTGTACGAGCCCGCGAACGACGACGCCGAGTCCGTCGCGCGCCGCGCCAACGTCGACACCACCATCGATGCGTACAACACGGCGCTGTCCGAGGCGTGCGCGGCGGTCGCGAACTGCGTCTACGACGGCGGCGCGCTGCACGACTTCGACGTCACGCCCGAGGACCTCTCGGACGTCGACCACTTCCACCCGTCGCTCGCGGGTCAGGGTCGCATCGCGGACACGGCCTGGACGGCGCTGCTCGCGAACGCAGGCTGAGCGCTCGCACCACGCAGAACGCCCCCGATCGCCGCGTGCGGCCGGGGGCGTTCGTCACGGGTGCGGGGAGCGGAGTGCCGCCCCGACGCGTCAGGAGGTCGTCTGGCGCGTCGCGCCGCGGCTCCCGAGCACGGGGGCGGTCCGGCCCTTCCGAGCGCGCGCACGGCCCGGGGTGAAGCGGAACGGGGCGACGTCCTCGACGCGGCCGGTGGTCGCGCTGGCGGCCCGCAGCAGCAGCTCCGGGGTGAGCTCCTCCGGGGCCGCGGCGATCGCGAGGCCGCGACGGTCGAGCTCGCGGGCGATCTGGATCTGGTGGTCGTCGATGTGCTCGCCGCGCGCGACGAGGCGCGGCACCAGGATCGGCACCTTGCCCGCCTCGATGGCGGTGACCGCCGCCCCGGTGCCGGCGTGCGCGATGACGACGTCGGCCTCCTCGACGGCCTCCTGCAGCTCGTGGTGGGGCACGCTCGCGCGGCCCTCGATGCCGTACGACGAGACGTCGGCCAGACCGGTCTGCCAGAGCACGTCGGCGCCCTTCAGGAGCGGCACGGCGGCGGCGATCAGCCGGTCGAAGGGGTAGAGGTCCTGGGTGCCGACCGAGATGACGGCCTTGCCGATCCGGTCGACGGGCCGGATCGGCCCTGTGGTGAAGGCGTCGAAGATCGATCCGCCGAACTGCCAGCGCTCGTCGGCCCAGACGGGGTACTGCGAGTAGGTGTTCACCCCGGGGAAGCGCGAGACGATGCGGCCGGTGATCGACGGGCCGTCGGCGCGGGCCGCGCTCTCGATGTAGTGGCACTCGATCCCGCGGAGGGACGCCTCCGGCATGAAGGAGACGGCGGGGCTGGATCCGGTGCTGAAGACGGCGGAGTAGTCGCCGCGGTTCAGGATCCTGTGCGCCGTCAGCGCGTTCTGGGCGATGGGCATCGCGTCGCGAGGTGCGGCGAAGCGGCTGAACGTGACCCTGCGGTCCTCCAGGAGCGAGCGGCTGAGGCCGTTGTCGAAGGTCACCCAGTGCTGGTCGGCCGGGTCAATGCCGAAGCGGGACGCCAGCGTGAAGAGCTGTTTCAGGTGCCCTCCACCGGAGCAGACGAACAGGAACTGTGACATGGGGACCCTTCTCCTGACCGGGGGAGCCTGCTGGGCTCGGCGTCCGGAGGATGCTGTGTGTGGCGGCAGTGCGGGGGGTGGGGCGGTGTCGCGGTGTGCGGGAGCCGGGGCTCCACTGCTCTCTTCGGAGCCGTCGCAGCACCGGAGGGGGTTCCGGCGCGGGCCGGAGCGGGAGCGGTGCAGAGGGCAGGGGGGTGGGCCTGCGCTGCGTGGTGGTCGGTTCGGGTGGTGCTCGTATCGGGCGGGTTCGCTGGGGGCGACGTCAGGGTTCGACGCTGGCGGGCGGGTCACCGGCCGGAGTCCGCTCGTCCTGGGGGACGATCGCGCATCGGGACGCGATCGGACGGGCGGGCGGCGATGCCACCCCCACGATATAGAGGGGCCGACGAGATGTGCTACCCGGCTCCCTCCCCCTCTAGGGGGATTTACCTGCACACCCGGTCGGGTCACATTGCGGACGCGTGACCCGATCGTGCACCGTCGCGGTCGAGGAGGATGTCGAGGACCGTCGTGTGGCGTGCGGCCCACGAGTTGGCGTTCACCCAGCCCATGCGCTCCTCCTCCGACGCGCGGCCGGCGGCCAGGGCCTCGTCGATCACGGCGGCGAACTCGCCCATGGTCGGCACGATGCGGATGCGGTCGCTGATGCCGTGGATGGGCGGGAGGTCGACGGAGATGACCGGGCAGCCGCTCGCGACGTACTCGTAGAGCTTGAGGGGGCTCATCGCCTCGGTCAGCGGTGTGCGCCGGTGCGCGAGCAGGCAGAGCTCCACGTTGCGCATCGTCGCCACGAGCTCGCGCCGCCCGACGGAGTGGTGCAGGTGGACGTTGCCGAACCGGGCGAGCGGAGTGAGGTATCCGGGGTCGGGCTGCGGCCCCATCAGGACGATCTGCAGGTCCGGGTGCGCCGTCGCGACCGCGACGATGCCCTCGACGTCGAGGCGGTCGTCCAGGGTGCCCACGTGGAGGGCGCGGGGGCCGGGGATCCGCTGCAGCCACTCGGGCGCCTCGGGGACCGGACCGCTCCACTCCTCCGGGGCCACTCCGTTGGGCACGACCGCGTGCGGACCGGTCGGTGCGATGCGGTCGATGATCTCCTGCGAGACCGCTGTGACGGAGCGGCCGCTCGTCGCGACCCGTCGGTACGCCTCCTGGAACGCCGGCCAGTGGCTCTTCCAGCGGGTGGAGGTGGTCCAGTCGTCGCGGGCGAAGAACATCACGTGCTCGGCCCACTCGAAGGGCGCGAAGCCGGCGACGACGGGGCTCGTGGTGACCACGACGGGGCGCACCATCTCGAGCTCGTCCGCGAGCTTCGCGAGGCCGCTGTCGTAGGCGGCGTACTCGCGCTCCAGACCGGCGATGTCGGTCGGATCGGTCCTGCGCATCCGCAGCGGCGAGTGCAGGACCTCCAGCGGCGTCCCGGGGAAGGGCGCCTCCTTGCGCAGCGCCGTGCGCGCCAGCGACGTGGGGAGGAAGCGGAACGGGTTGGCGACGATGAGGCGGCCGACCTGGGGGCTCTCGCGCAGCGTCCGGAGGATCCGGTCCGGCGGGCGCATCATGCCCCGCGCCGCCGCGTCCGTGTAGGTCTCGTAGGAGAAGGTGAAGATCACGTCGCGCACGACGGTGGTATCGCTCACAGGGGGCGTCCTCACGCGAAGGTCCGGATGACGCGCGCGGGGACCCCGACGGCGACGGAGTAGTCGGGCACGTCCTCGCGGACGACGGCGTTGGCGCCGATCACGGCGCCGCGGCCGACGGTCACGCCCGGCATGATCACGGCGTTCTCGCCCAGCCACGCGCCGCGGCCGATGCGCACCGGGGCGATGCGGTCGACCGGCTGGTCGCGGATGAAGGTCTCGGGGTCCGAGAACCCGTGCGAGTGGTCCGAGATGTAGACGCCGCGGGCGATGCCCACGCCGTCCTCGATGATCACGCTCTGGACCGCCGTGATCGCCGTCATGTTCATCCGGACGCGGTTCCCGATGATCAGGGCCGGGGTGGGCGCGTCGTCGGAGGGGACCATCAGCATGCAGTTCGCGCTGATCAGCACGTTGTCGCCGATCGAGATGCGGCGGCCGTGGCCGGGACCGATGCGGAAGGGGAGGCAGATGCGCGACCCCTTGCCGAAGCGGTGGAAGCCGCCGGCTACCAGCTTGCTGAAGGCCAGATCGCGGGCTCGCTGAGCGAGGATCGCGAGATCCAGTCCGTTCACGGCATCAACTCCAGGGTTCGTGGGGCGGCGGGGCGGTGGGGGGATCCGGCCCGCCGCCCCACGAAC
>NZ_JAMRYM010000069.1:0-20352 GCF_023743255.1 Rathayibacter rubneri
GCAGGGGCGGGGAACCAGTCATCGGGGTGACCTCTCACTCGTACGGGGGCGTCGGGCGGACGTCGCTCCGCAGTACCCGGACGGGGCGGACGGGCGGAGTCGATCTTCCGCGCCGGTCCGGCGACGTCCGGCCGAGACGGCGGAGCACTCGGGGGAAGGGCTCCGCAGCCCGGTCCCTCGACCGTATCTGAGGGGTCCCTCAGACAGGGAGGGCTTGCCAGGGCCTCCCAGGCAGTCCGCGGGCGCGGCCACCGCGGGCCCTCCCGAGCGGAGTCGCGCGAACGCCACCCCAGCAGGCGTCCGTCGGCTCCGGCGTCCTGTTGCGGACGTGTCCGCTAGCGGGCCTTGTGCGCCCTCTCGCCGCTCCCGAGACTGAGGGGCCCGCCTCCCGCGCGGCACTCGTTTCCGGAGGTCCCGTGCCAGCCCACCCCGCTCCGACCGCCGACCGGCGTGCGCGCCTGCGCGCGTGGCTCCGCGGCGGATCGATCGGACCGACCGAGCTCTCGCACCGGGGGAGCCTCCTGGTGCTGCTGTCGATCCTCCTGATCCTGGTGCCGATCGCGATCCTGACGCTCGCGCACGCCGATGCGCACACGGCGCTGAAGGCGACCGTGGTGACGATCACCGTGACCGCGCTCGTCGGAGCGCTGCTGCGCGTCGTCGCCGACGCCCGACCGCTGCCGCGCAACGATCTCGACCGGGCGGGCAAGGCCGTCGGAGCCGTCGCGGCCGCCTTCACGGTGCTGTCCGTGGTCGTCGACTGGGGGATCCTCCGTCTCTGACACCGCGGCGCACCCCTGCTCGGGTGTCCTCTTGCGGACGTGTCCGGAAGCGGAGCTTGTCGGGTCCGACCCCGTCTCACGAGACTGAGGGGCCCGCGGCAGTGCGGGACCACGGCCGTGGACGGCCGAGACGATCTCTGGAGGACGCCGTGCGGCACGACCTCGCCCCCCGCCCGAGCGCGCGCACCTACGCCGACCGCTCCTCCCGACTCCTGTGACGACGACCGAAGGCGCCGTGTCGGTCTCCGAGGACGTCGCGGCGGTGGGTGCCGTGTCGACGCCCGGCACCGACGCCCCGCTCGAGCGGGCCGTCCCGGGCCCCCGGCGGCGCACCCGCCTGCGCGCCTGGCTCCGCGCCGGCTCGTTCGGCCCGACCGACCTCTCGCACCGGGGCCTGCTCCTCGTGCTGCTCTCGATCGTGCTGGTGCTGGTCCCGGTGCTGACGCTGACGCTGATGGACGTCGACTCGCACGTCGCGCTCAAGGTGTGGCTGCTGGCGATCACGGTGATCGCGCTCCTCGGAGCGATGCTGCGCGTCGTCGCCGACGTCCGGCCGACTCCGCGCAGCGATCTCGACCGCGCCGGGAAAGCCGTCGGAGCCGTGGCGGCGCTCTACACGGCGGCGGCCGTGATCATCGACTGGAGCATCCTGCACCTCTGATCCGACGCATCGCGAATGGCCCCCCAATCGGGGGTTACCTCTCGCTCCGAAGAGCTTCAGGATCAGCGAAGGGGGATCGAATGGTGAACAGCAGCAGAAGATGGCAGGTCGGCGCGATCGTCGCGCGCGTGCGGGCGTCCGCAGCGATCGGCGCAGCGGCACTCGACACGGCGACGCGCGCGGGCCTCAAGCTCGAGGTCCTGCGCATCGCCGACAGCGTCGACGCAGGGCGGATCGGCACGGAGCAGGCGATCGACGCGTTCCGCCGCATCGTCGACGAGGTGACGGGCGGCCGGTCCGAGCCGATCGCAGGCGGCTGAGGCCGCTCGCGACCCGACGCCCGGTGACGGCGCCGCGCATCCGGCGCGCCCGATCCGTCGCAGGGGCCCCCGCAGCGGTCCCGACGACCGTTCGCACCGGATCGACGCGGCGACAGAGCCGATCCCGGCATATCGGCGCGGTCGCCGAGAGGGTTGCCGCCGCGTCAGCGGCTGTCGCAGCGTGCGAAGGTCGGCGCGATTCGCTCAAGCATCGTCTTCGCAGAGGGGCGGTTCGTCCTGTCGCTGACGAACAGTGAGGACCATGACTGCGTAGACCCCGTCCTCAGTGACGATGACGTCGAGGTCGTCCGGAGCCACCCCGCTGCTGAGGGCGATGTCGACCATGCAGTCGATCGACCGCGGGACGACCGCGGGCCATCCGACGCCGCGCTGGTTGAAGTGCAGCTGCGGGCGGCCGGACAGCATATTCGAGACCACGATGCTTCCGCCTGGTGCGAGGCAGGCGAGGGCGGAGCGGATCAGGGACTCGCAGGCACGATCGCTGCCGTACTCCCATACGCCGAGCATGTCGATCAGGTGGCAATGCTCCCGAGGCAGCCGTCGGCACGCTCTGACGATGTTGTCGTTCACGATCGTCACGCGATCGGTGAGACCCGCGTCGGCGGCCAGCTCAGTGGCGAAGGCGAGCGCCAGCGGGTCGAGGTCGACGAGGACGAGATCGCGAGTCACCTCGGACTCGTCCTCGAGGGTCGCGAGCGCGTCGATGACGGGCACTGCAGCGCCGCACCCCAGACTCAGGAGGTGCATCGGACCGCCGACCTGCGCGGCAGTCGTGCGCACCTGCTCGGCGAAGACAGCGGCTCGAGCGCGAAGCGCGATTCCATCGATCATGTTCGTGAAGAGGATGCGGGACCGTTCGTCGGCGACTCCGCCCGCGAGGACTCGACCGGCGTCGTCTGTCCGTTGCATGGGGTAGAGCCCGAGCGCAGAGGCACCCGGAAGGTGCGTGCGGCCCCATTCGCGCATCGTCCCGCCGTCCGGCGGCAGCCCCGGAACCGACTCCCCCGAGTCGAGGTAGAGCCAGCCCGCGGCTTCGTTCGTGGAGAAGTCCCCCGACGAGAAGCCGGGCGCCTGCGCGATCGGATCCGCCCCGAGGGCACGGTCGAGACGATCGCCGAGCACCCGAAGCCGGTCGCGCATCTCGGGTGTCTCATCGCTGGGATCTCCGACGCGCACCGTCCGATGCCTGACTGCGGAGCCCTGCCGGAGAAGGTGCAGCCGAGTCTCCATCACACGGCACGCGCCCGGCGCCAGAATCGTGCCCCCCACTGCTTCTGTCGCGCTCATCGAGCTCCTCTCGTCGTATCGCGGAAATGAGCGGAGGCTAGCAATGGCGTGTTTCGCGTCTGCGCTCGAGGGACACCATGTCCCGCGGCAGGTCCTGACGCCTGCAGCGACGGAAGGCAGCCATCGCGGTCCGACAGACTCAGGCCCGTCGGCCCCGGAGTGCCGAGCCGGCCGCGGTGACCAGCGCCGCCAGCCCCGCCGCTCCCGTCGTGGCCGCGATGACGGCCTCGCTCCACGGCGTCGTGTCGTGCGACGCGTAGCCCATGATCATCGGGGCGATCGAGAAGATCGCGATGAGCTGCCCGGGCAGGCTGCTCCCCAGCAGGAGGACGTACGCGACCGCCAGCGACGGGGCGCGGCGGAGGACCGCGACGGCCAGGGCGACGAGTCCGACGACCGGGACGATGCCGGTCAGGAGCTGCAGCCACGTCGCCCCCAGCGGAGTCGGCGTCCCGAGGAGCCCCGAGACGAGGGCGTGCACTCCGGTGAGCGCGAAGACCGCGGCCACCGCGATCGAGGCGGGAGCGAGCACTCGCGGCGACAGCGCCCGCATCATCGCCAGGACGCCGGCGGCGAGGAGCAGCGTGCCGACTCCGAAGACCTGCGCGGCCGTCCCGACCGCCTCCCACGGCTCGGCCGGAACCGAGTAGTCGAAGAGGTGGTCCTCGATCGACCGATCGGCGGGGGCGCGCGACCCGCTCGCCGTCACCCAGCGCTGCGTGGCCGCCTGCAGCTGCAGCGCGGCCGAGGCGAGGAGCGCGACCGCCGCGATCAGCGCCCAGCGGGGCGAGGTGGCGGTGCGCACGTCCGGAGCGGCGGTCATGGCCGCACGGTAGCGGCGCTGCTCGACGGGAGGGGGAACGGCGGATGTCGCTCCGTGACGCGCCCACCCCGCGACACGACCGTCCGCGACGGATCGCGCCGTCGGCCCGCACGCGCGAACGGCGGGAGCCCGCCGCACCGGAGTGCGACGGGCTCCCGTCAGTGGCTGCGGATCAGCGCCGTCCAGCGCCGCTCAGCGCAGCCGGCACCCGTCGATCAGCCGCAGCTGCGCGCCGCGTAGGGCGCCACCGTCGTCGCGGTGACGGCCGAGCCGCCGACCGTCGCCGTCGCCGTGACCGTCGCCTCGCCCGCGGCGAGCTGCGTCGAGCGCACCGTGTAGGCGGCCGACGCGCTCGCTCCGGGCTTCACTCCGGCGAACGTCTTCACGCCCTCCGAGGTGCGGATCGAGACGTCCATCGGCACGGTGTCGCCGTTGCGGGCGACGACCGTCAGCACGACCTTGCCCGCGAGGCAGCGGGTCGAGGCCGTGGCCGACACCTTCAGCGACGACTGCACGGTGACGGTGGCCTGCACCGGCAGGCGCGACGCGTCCTGCGCCACTCCCGAGACCGTGAAGGTCCCGGCCGAGGCGTAGGAGGCGGGCGCGACCGCGTCCCACGCGACGTCGACCGTGCTCGTGGTGCCGGCGGCCGTGGTGATCACGGCGCGCGGGAGCACGGGCGCGGTGCCCGGCGCGGTCGTCGCGGTCAGCGGAGCGACCGAGGCGACGGCGATGCCGGGCGCGAAGCCCTCGAGCACCTTCTGGTACTCGGCGCGGGTGACCGGGATCACCGTGCCGTGGCGGGGCTTGCCTCCGTCGGCGTTCTGCGGGAGGTTCGCGGCCAGCTTCGAGCCGAGCGGCTGCCACGAGTCGCCGTCCGCGAGCTCGTCGGTGCCGAACGGGACGTAGTGGTTCGGTCCCTGGTGGTAGTCGGGCTGGTCGATGAAGAGGAACCAGTCGAGACCGTTCACGTCGCCCTCGTTGGCGGGGAAGACGTTCGGGCCCTCACCGCTGGTGAAGGTGCCGCCGGAGCCGTTGGGCAGGCCCGACGCGACGCGCTCCTTGATCAGCGTCCACTCGTCCGCGGGGCCGGTCGGCCCGGGCAGCGCGCCCGAGACGGTGGCCAGCAGGTCGGTGCTCTTCTCCTGGCGCAGCGTCATCGACGCCTCGTCCTTGGTGAAGCGGTAGTAGACGCCGTCCTCCTCCGCGATCGTCGAGTCGATCGTGCCGCGGCCCGCGCCGCGCTGCACGTCGATCCACGGCTTCGCCTCCGAGAAGGTGACGAAGTCGTCGGTGGTCGCGTACATCATCCGGTTGTAGGTGACGGAGGTGCGGTCGGCGGTGTTCGTGGTCGGGTAGATGTTCGAGGCCCAGAACACCACGTAGGTGTCGAGTGCGTCGTCCCAGTACGCCTCCGGTGCCCAGGTGTTGCCGACGAAGTCGGACGACACCTTCACGTGGCGCTGCGCGGACCAGTTCACGAGGTCGGTCGACTCCCACACCTCGATGTGCTTCGAGCCCGACTTCTGCGACGTGTCGAAGCCGCCCGCGAGACCGGCGATCTTGAGGTCGGTGGCGAGCATGAAGAACTTGTCGCCCTCGTTCGATCGGATGATGAACGGGTCGCGCAGACCCTTCGTGCCCTGGTCGGACGAGAAGACGGGCTTGCCGCCGTTCAGCGTGTTCCACGAGAGCGCGTCGTCGCCCTTCGAGGCGGCGAGGCTGACCTGCTCGGCGCCGTCGCCCTCTCCGGTGAAGAACGCCCAGACGTAGGCCTCGGTGTCGTCGGTGCCGACGGGGAGCGGCTGGACGCGGAGGGTGAACTCGCGCGCGCGGGTCGCCGATCCGCTCGTCGCCGTCGCACGGACCACGACGTCGATCGCAGCGCCGCCCGCCGCGGGGCGGTCGACGTCGATCGTCTTCGTGCCCGCGGCGCTGCCCTCGCGGATCGAGGCGCCGGTCGGGCTGACGACGGACCACGAGATGCTCGAGCCGAGCGCACCGGTCGAGGGCACCGACACGTTCGTGCGGATGTCGCCGACGTTCGGGATCGCGATCGCGTCGAGGTCGCCCTGCACCTTGGCGGAGTCGGCGAGCTCGGCCTTCACCGTCACCGGGTAGTCGACGGAGCGCGTGCCGCCGCCGACGGAGTAGGTGGCGGTGAGGACCACGGCCGCGTCGGGCGAGCCCGCGGCGGGACGGACGACCGTGGCGGTCGCTCCGTTCACCGCGATCGCGGGACTGCTCGAGCGCCAGGCGATGGCGACTCCGCTCGCGGTGGCGGGCAGCGGGAAGCTCGCGGTGGCCTCGGTCGGGATCGACACCGAGGCGACGGCGCGGTCGAGCGCCTCGGACGAGTAGAGCGCGCTCACCGACTCACCGCTGAGGGCGCTGCCGTAGACGGCGAAGTCGTCGATGTCGCCGTTCCAGCCGGCGTCCGCGTAGGTCGAGCGGGCGAGGTAGGCGACGAGGGAGGAGCCGAACGAGGAGACGTTGCGCGCGATCGCGGTGGTCGCGCCGATCTGAGTGCCGTTGACATAGACCTTCAGTGTGCCGTTCGTGCCGTCGATGACGGTCGTGTACAGCGACAGGCCCGCGGGGGTCCGCGCGCCCGACGTCGCGGCATTCGTCGCTCCGGGGCCCACCTCGGTGCCCCAGGGGGCGCCGGCGTTGACCGAGTTCGTGACGACGGACTTCACGTAGCCCGCGGTGTTCGTGGGGTTCAGCAGCCAGTAGCCGGAGGAGAACGAGGCGCCGCTCGCGACGGGCGCGCCGACGAACGCGGCGGCGGTGTTCGCCGCTCCGGAGCGGGGAGAGAGCCAGGTGGAGAAGGTGAGGTCCTTCTTGCCGACGAGCGGCGCGGTGGGGATCTCGAGGTAGGGCGCGGCGGCGGCGGATCCACCGGGGAAGCTGATCGCGCCGTTGCGGACCTCCGCTCCGGTGCGACGCAGCGTCGCGTCGTATCCGTTGCCGCTCGCGTCGGCGATGGTGGTCCCGGCGGGGGCCGAGTCGAACGTGTAGTGGAGGAGCGGAGTCTCCGTCGCTCCGAAAGCGGAGCTCGGAACCGTGGCGCCGAGCAGCGCCGTGGCGGCGACGGTGCCGATCGCCAGAGCGATCCTCACCGCCGATCGTGATCGTGTCATCTAGAGGCCCTCGTGGTCGGTGCGGCGAGACGACCGAGCCGCAGAGCCCCGCGGAGTCGTGCGTCTTCGCACGGAATGTGAACGTGAACACTCTAGGTGAGACGGTTCACGGAGGGCCACCCCTGAGGGGGGACGCCGACGATCGGAGTCCTGTCTGCAGGGGACCGCACCATCTGCAGGGGACCGCACCATCTGCAGGGGACCGCACCATCTGCAGGGGACCGCACCATCTGCAGGGGACCGCACCATCTGCAGGGGACCGCACCATCTGCAGGGGACCGCACCGTCTGCAGGGGACCGCACCGTCTGCAGGGGATCCATCCCCGCGCGAGCCCGGTCGAGCGGAGGAACACGCCTTCCGCGCAGGATCCCCTGCAGACCGAACAGCGACTCCCCGGGAGCGCAGAGGCAGGGCTCAGGCGCCCGACGCGACCGACGGTCCCGGCACCGCGCGGTAGTGCCGGTTCCGCACCGCGAGGATCGCGCCTCCGATGACCGCCGCGAGGAGCGACCCGGCCAGCACGCCCACCTTCACGTGGTCGTCGGACTCGCTGCCCGCGCCGAACGAGAGCTCGCCCACGAGCAGCGACACCGTGAATCCGATGCCCGCGACGAACGCCATGCCGAGCATGTCGATCCAGCGGAGCGACGGGTCGAGCGAGATCCCGCGGAACCGGGTGAGCAGGAACGTGCTGCCGACGATGCCGATCGGCTTGCCGAGCACGAGGCCCGCGATGATGCCGAGCGCGATCGTGTCCTGGAACGACTCCGCCAGCCCCGCGAGACCGCCGACGGTCACTCCGGCCGAGAAGAAGGCGAAGACGGGCACGGCGAACGCCGTCGACAGCACGCTCCAGCGGTCGGCGAAGTGCGCGGCGAGCCCGTCGTAGAGAGGCTTGCCCGCCCGATCCGTGCCGACCTGCACCCGCGCCCGCGCGGTCGCGGCGACCGGCACCGTGAAGCCCAGCAGCACGCCGGCGACGGTCGCGTGCACTCCGGACGCGTGCACCAGCGCCCACGTCGCGACCCCCAGCGGGATCAGCACCCACCACGCGCGCACGCCGCGCTGCACGCAGACGGCGAAGACCGCGAGCGGGATCAGCGCGAGTCCGAGCATCAGCGCGTCGATGCCGGCCGTGTAGAAGACGGCGATGATCGTGATCGCGATGAGGTCGTCCACGACCGCGAGCGTCAGGAGGAACGTGCGCAGCGCCGGCGGGAGGAACCGGCCGACGACCGCGATCACGGCCACGGCGAACGCGATGTCGGTGGCGGCGGGGATAGCCCAGCCGTCCAGCGCCGCTCCCCCGCGCTGCAGGTTCACGGCGACGAAGATCAGGGCCGGAGTGACGACTCCGCCGACCGCGGCGACGATCGGCACGAGCGCGGTGCGCGGGTTCCGCAGCGAGCCCGCGACGAACTCCTCCTTGAGCTCGAGGCCGACGACGAAGAAGAAGATCGCGAGCAGGCCGTCGGCCGCCCACGAGCCGACGCTGAGGTCCAGGTGCAGCGCCTCCGGCCCGAAGCGGAAGTCGCGCACCGCCTCGTAGAGAGAGGACGCGGGGCTGTTCGCGATGATCAGCGCCAGCAGGGTCGCCGTGAGGAGGAACGCGCCTCCGACGGTGTCCTTCTGCAGGGTCTGGCGGAGCCCCCGCCAGATGGAGTGCGGTGCCTGGTCGGCGGGCAGGTCGTGGTGGGCCATGGGGTCGTCCGATCGGAGAGGTGGCGAGCGCGGGAACGCGGCCGCTGTCTCCGGAGGAGGGGCGGTCGCGGTCTAGGCGCGCGGCGGCGGGCAGCCGGCGATCTCGCCGTGCGCGTTGGTGCCCCAGGAGCTCAGCCACCCGTTCGTCCCGGAGGCGCGCTTGGTCAGCAGCAGCCGGTTCGGGAACGCGGCCGCCGCACGAGCACGGGCGCGGGACGGGGAGGACATCATTCCGACTCTACCGAGCACGACTGAGCGCCCGCCCCCTTCTGCAGGGGACGGGCGCTCGGACGGGTCGGGGCTACTCCTCGACGACGATCGTGGTGATGACGGGGTTCCGGCGGTGACGGCGGGTCAGCCAGCGGCCGAGCGTGCGGGTGATCAGCTTCTCGAGCGCCTCGCGGTCGGTCGGCTTGCCGGCGGCCTGGAGCACGGCGTCGTCGATCGCCTTGCTCGCGTTGTCCTGCCAGCCCGGCTCCTCCACGAAGCCGCGGGTGAAGAACTCGACGGGCTCTCCGAGCAGGCCGCGGTCGAGATCGGCGATGGCGAGCACGGTGATCGCGCCCTCCTCGGCCAGCACGCGGCGGTCGATCATGGCGTCCTCGGTGGCGACGCCCATCGTGGTGCCGTCGACCAGGATGTGGTCGGCGTCGATCCGGCCGCTCATCCGGGCACGGCCCTTGACGAGGTCGATCGAGACGCCGTCCTCGATGACGAAGACGTTCTTCTCGTCGATGCCGGTGCGAGTCGCGATCGCGGCGTTCGCCGTGAGGTGGCGCCACTCGCCGTGCACGGGCAGCACGTGGGTCGGGCGGAGGATGTTGTAGCAGTAGGCGAGCTCGCCGGCGCTCGCGTGGCCCGAGACGTGCACCTTGGCGTTGCCCTTGTGCACGACCGTCGCACCCCAGCGCGTGAACGCGTTGATGATGCGGTAGATCGCGTTCTCGTTGCCGGGGATCAGCGAGCTGGCCAGCAGCACGGTGTCGCCGGGTCCGATGTCGATGATGTGGTCCTTGTTGGCCATGCGCGAGAGCGCGGCCATCGGCTCGCCCTGCGACCCGGTGCAGATCATGACGATCTCGGTCGCGGGGAGCTTCTCGAGCACCTTCATGTCGACGACGAGGCCCGCCGGGATCTTGAGGTAGCCGAGGTCGGCGGCGATGCCCATGTTGCGGACCATCGAGCGGCCGACGAACGCGACCTTGCGCCCGTGGCGGTGCGCGGCGTCGAGGACCTGCTGGATGCGGTGCACGTGGCTGGCGAAGCTCGACACCACGATGCGGCGCGGGGCGGTGCGGAACACCTGGTCGATCGCGGGGGCGAGGTCGCCCTCCGAGATCGCGAAGCCGGGGACGTCGGCGTTGGTGGAGTCGACGAGGAAGAGGTCGACGCCCTCGTCGCCCAGGCGCGCGAAGCCGGGGAGGTCGGTGGTGCGCCCGTCGAGCGGGAACTGGTCCATCTTGAAGTCGCCCGTGTGCAGCACGAGGCCGGCCTCGGTGCGGATCGCGACGGCGAGCCCGTCCGGGATCGAGTGGTTCACGGCGAGGAACTCGAGGTCGAAGACGCCCGCGTCGACGCGGTCGCCCTCCTTGACCGGGCGGGTGCGCGGGGTGATGCGGTGCTCCTGGAGCTTCGCCGAGATCAGCGCGAGCGTGAAGGTCGACGCGATGATCGGGATGTCGGCCCGCTCCTTGAGCAGGTACGGCACACCGCCGATGTGGTCCTCGTGGCCGTGGGTGAGCACGATGGCCTCGATGTCCTTCAGGCGCGAGCGGATCGCGGCGAAGTCGGGGAGGATCACGTCGATGCCGGGCTGGTTCTCCTCGGGGAAGAGGACGCCGCAGTCGACGATGAGCAGCTTGCCCTTGTGCTCGAAGACGGTCATGTTGCGGCCGATCTCGCCCAGACCTCCCAGAGGGGTGATGCGCAGACCGCCCTTCTCGAGCGGCTTCGGAGCCGCCAGTTCGAGGTGGTGGCGGGCGGGCTTGGCGGTGCGGGCGTTTCGCATGGGTGCTTTCCGGTAGGAGGGGCCGGCGTCGAGCCGGGACGTGCGTGGCGTGGGGGCGCACCGGGTCGATCCGGTGCTGCTGCGACCGCCGCTCCGGCTCTGCGGAAGGGCGTCGCTCCGACCGCGAGTGCATCCGCACAGGAGGTCGGGGACCTCCGCGACGGCGGAGGAGGAGACTGCGGGGCGGGCGTAGCGCGCACCGGCGTCCGCCCTCAGACTACTCGTGCCCTCCGCCGGGCGCGTCGGAACGGGCCACCCGTTCGCCGCGAGCGCGTCCCCGGGCCCGTTCTCGAGCTCCGGCACATCACCGGAGGACCGCCCTCAGGAGCGGGGCCGGACGCCCGGATCGAGCCGGTCCGGGTCGGATCGGAGCGCTCGGCGGTCGTTCTTCGGGTGCGCGTGTCCGCAACCGAGGTCGGGAGAGTCCGGGCAGCCCTGGAGGAGGCCATCGGCCCCGTTCGACCTCGGTTGCGAACGGGTCGCAGCGCGTCAGCCCAGCGTCTTCGCGAAGCAGAGGCTCTCGGGCTCGTCGCCCCAGTAGCCGAAGCCGGGGATCGGCTCGTAGCCCGAGCTCTCGTACAGGGCCACGGCCTCGGGCTGCTGGGTGCCCGTGACCAGGCGCAGCAGCGCGACTCCGTGCCGGACGGCGAGGTCCTCGACCGCGGCGAGCAGGAGTCTGCTGAAACCGCGGCCGCGCGCGGACTCGGTCACGAACATCCGCTTGATCTCGCCGACCTCGTCCTCGGCGGCGAGCGCCACGCAGCCGACGACCTCGCCGTCGACCCGGAGCAGGAGCGTCGGCGTCGCGGGTCCGGGGCGCGGCCCGGGGTCGTCGCCGCCGTAGCGCCGCATGATCTCGGCCTCCTGGAGGGCGAACAGCGTCAGCGCCACGGGATCGGCGGCCGTGGTCTCGATCAGCGCGGTCCCGACCGGCGTGGTCTCGGTCGGCGTGGTCTCGGTCGGCGTGGTCTCGATCAGGCGGGGCTCCTCGGGCACCCCTCGATCGTACGGGCGCGCGGATCGGTGCGAGCATGGGCCGTGCCCTCCTCCCCTTCCCCGGTCCGCCTCGAGCGCTCCCGTCTCGTGCTCGGCCCCGACGGGCTCGTGGTCGACGTCCACGACGGAGGCGGTGACGGGCCGGTCGTCCTCCTCCTGCACGGCGTCGGGCTGTCGCACCGCCCCTACCGCCGGCTGGCCGCGCACCTCGCGCCGGACGCCCGGGTCGTCGCGCTCGACCTCCCCGGTTTCGGAGCCACGCCGAAGCCGCGGCGGTCCGTGCCGGTGGAGGAGTACGCCGGGTTGATCGGCCAGGTCCTCGACCTGCTCGGGGTCGCCTCGTGCGTCGCCGTGGGGCACTCGATGGGCGCGCAGTTCGCCCTCGAGCTCGCCCTCCAGCGGGCGGACCTCGTCAGTCACGTCGTCCTCGTGGGCCCCGTCACCGACTCCGCCCACCCCACGGCGCTGCGGCAGACCCTCGTGCTGGCCCGGGACAGCGCGCTCGAACCGCTGCCCACGAACGCGGTGGTCCTCACCGACTACATCCGCACGGGGCCGCGCTGGTACTTCACCGAGGTGGCGGCGATGCTCGCCTACCCGACCCACGAGCGGATCGTCGGGCTCGCCGCTCCGCTGCTCGTGCTGCGCGGGTCGAACGACCCGATCGCCACCGAGGAGTGGTGCTCGCGGCTCATCACTGCGGCCGGCGGAGGAACGCTCCGCACGGTTCCCGGGCACCGGCACGTGGTCGTGCACACCGCACCGGGCGAGGTCGCGCGGGAGATCCTCGCGCACGCCCGCACCTCCGAGGCCGCCGCCTCCTGACGGCGGCCCCCAGCACCCCGGCCGACGACGGAGCCGCCCGCCCGGGGGGACGGACGGCTCCACCGCTGGACGCCGGGGTGCGCTCAGCGGTCGTCGCGCTCGTGGTTGTGCGAGCCCGACTCGGCGAGGCCGCGGCTGACGAGGTAACCGACGGTCACGAACGAGACGTACATCCAGGCGTGGTCGGCGGTGAAGCCCTGGCCGTCCTCGCCGTTGTCCGTGACGGCGGCCGCGACCAGGATCGCGATCGAGATCACGAGGAAGACGTAGAACTCGGTGGTCTTCAGCGCGCCCTTCGTCTCGGTCGCGACACGGCGGGCGGGGGTGGTGTGTGCGGAGTTGTTCGTCATGGGGAGTCCTTCTCGGGGTGGGGAAGTGGAGCGCCCGGGGTGGCGCCCCTCCTCACCGACGGTAGGAACGTCGACCGCCTCCCTGTGAGGGGGTTGATTGCTCCCTGTGGAGAACGGCAGACGTGTGACGGATCGCGGGACGCGTCATCGGCGGCGACGCGGCGCGTAGAGCAGACCCGCGCCGGCGGACAATCCCCTGGCGCACCCCGCTCGAGCGCCGCAGGGTGGAGGTCATGAGAAAGCTGTACTACGCCAGCGGGCACATGCTGGTCGCCGACGTCACGTGCAAGGCCGTCCTCCGCTACGCGCGCGCCCTCGCCGATGTCGGGAAGTCCGACGTCGTCACCGTGCCGGTCGTCACCGAGGGCGGGAGCCGGGCCTACGCCCACCTCCTCATCGGACCCGCCAGCCAGCTGTGGTCGACGCCCGTCGAGAACAGCGCCGGCGAGGAGCCGGTCGACGAGGCCGTCCTCGCCCACATCGAGGCGGAGACGCAGCGGATGCAGCCGACGCGACCCTCCTGGAGCGACGAGATGACCGACATGCCCGACCTCGACTTCCTCAACTACCCCGAGCCGGCCTGACCCGGGACGGTCCCAGGAGGGACGGGGTTGGATGGGTCGGGTGAACACGCTCATCGTCACCGCCCACCCCGATCCGGAGTCGCTCACCGCGACGACGGCGAAGAGGATCGCCGAGTCGGTCGGCGCCGTCGAGGTCGCGGACCTGGCCGCCGAGGGCTTCGATCCGCGGTTCTCCGCCGCCGACCGGCACTCCTACCGGGTTGCGGGCGAGTTCCCCGAGGACGTCGCCCGCGAGCAGCGGCGACTCGACGGCGCCGAGCACCTCGTGCTCGTCTTCCCCGTCTACTGGTGGTCGATGCCGGCCCTGCTGAAGGGCTGGATCGACCGCGTCTTCGTCAACGGCTGGGCCTTCTCGATCGACCCGGCGGGAGGGATGCGCCGCCGTCTCGGCGCTCTCACCGTCCACCTCGTGCCGATAGCCGGGGACGACGCCGGAGTCTACGAGCGCCACGGCTACGAGCAGGCCCTGCGGACGCAGATCGAGCACGGGATCGTCGACTACTGCGGGGCCGTGCGGGGCGTGACCGCCTTCGTCCACGAGTCCGAGCAGGAGGACGAGGGCGCTCGCCGCGCCGCCGTCGACCGTGCCGTCGAGGCGGTGTCGGAGGCCGTCCGCGGCTGACGCGGTGGCACACTGCGGAGGATGGACGAGCCGCGGCACGACGAGCTCCGCGCGCTGCAGCGCCGGGCGTACGGGCGCGAGCCGGACCTCGCTCCGGAGGAGTGGACGCGGCTGCAGGCACTCGAGGCGGCGGCCGCGCTCCCCTCCGGCAGCGCGCCGCGGGAGCCGGTCGCGGCGCCGGGTCCGATCGCGGACGCGCGCCCGATGCTCCCCGACCCGCTGCTCTCCGGCTCGGCGGTCCCTGACGGGACGGCAGACGACCCGGCGGCATCCGGCGCGGGGCCGCACCGGCCCGCCTCGCCCCGGCTCCGCCTCCTCCTCCTCCGCGCCGCCGCCCTCGTCGCCGCGGCGCTCCTCGGAGCCGGGGTGACGACCTGGGCCGCCGCCCCCGACGACCGCGAGGTGGCGACCCTCCGCCTCGCGCCCGCCGAGGACCTCCCCGGCTGGGGCGGCTCCGAGGACACCCTCGCGTCCGAGGTCTTCCACGGCCTCCGGATGGTGAAGCGGCCCAGCGGCGAGGACGGCGGCTCGTGCCTTTACGTCGTCCCGGCCGAGGCCGACGCGTCCGGCATCGTGTACAGCGGCTGCAGTGCGCGGTCCTTCCCCGCCACGGCGCAGCTCACGGTCTCGCCCTCGCTGCCCGCGGAGCTGCGCGACGCGTTCGGCGACGGGAGCGGACTCCGCTTCGTCCTCGAGGGCGAGACGGTGCACGTCAGCTCGGACCGGTGAGCCGCGCGTCGGATCGGAGCCCTGCGGTGAGGAGGCGGCGCTGCAGAACCTCAGCCAGGAGCAGGAGCAGAGGCTGACGGACCCCCTCCTCCGGTGATGATGCGAGTGCCGTGTGGATCGCCTCCCCGTGCCCCGTCAACCCGGCGCGACCGTCGGACGTCTCTGATCGGATGGAGGGGACCGCCACCTGGAAAGGACACCTGATCCATGACCGACGTCTCCTCCCAGCCGCCCGCCGAGGGCGATGACCGCACGGTCCTGACCAACCGTCAGGGCCACCCCGTCTACGACAACCAGAACCAGCGCACCGTCGGAGCCCGCGGCCCCGCGACGCTCGAGAACTACCAGTTCCTCGAGAAGATCAGCCACTTCGACCGCGAGCGGATCCCCGAGCGGGTGGTGCACGCCCGCGGCGCCGTCGCCTTCGGCTACTTCGAGGCGACCGGCACCTGGGGCGACGAGCCGATCGCGCGGTACACCCGCGCGAAGCTGTTCCAGGAGGCGGGCAAGCGCACCGACGTCGCGATCCGCTTCTCGACCGTGATCGGCGGCCGCGACTCCTCCGAGGCCGCGCGCGACCCCCGCGGATTCGCCGTGAAGTTCTACACCGAGGACGGCAACTGGGACCTCGTGGGCAACAACCTCGGCGTCTTCTTCATCCGCGACGCGATCAAGTTCCCCGACGTGATCCACTCGCTCAAGCCCGACCCGGTCACGTTCCGGCAGGAGCCCGCGCGCATCTTCGACTTCATGTCGCAGACGCCGGAGTCGATGCACATGCTGGTCAACCTGTTCAGTCCCCGAGGCATCCCGGCCGACTACCGCCACCAGCAGGGCTTCGGAGTGAACACCTACAAGTGGGTGAATCAGGCCGGCGACACGAAGCTGGTCAAGTACCACTGGATCCCCTCCGTGGGCGTCAGCAGCATGACCGAGGCCGACGCCGCGGTCGTGCAGGGCGGCGACCTCGGCCACGCGTCGAAGGACCTCTACGAGGCCATCGAGCGCGGCGAGCACCCCGAGTGGGAGCTGCGCGTGCAGCTGATGGACGATCACGACCACCCCGAGCTCGACTTCGATCCGCTCGACGACACCAAGGTGTGGCCCGAGAACGAGTTCCCGCCGAAGACGGTCGGGCGGATGGTGCTGAACCGCAACGTGACGAACCACTTCGCCGAGAACGAGCAGCTCTCGTTCGGCACCGGCGTGCTGGTCGACGGCCTCGACTTCTCGGACGACAAGATGCTGGTCGGGCGCACGTTCTCCTACTCCGACACCCAGCGCTACCGCGTCGGCCCGAACTACCTGCAGCTGCCGGTGAACGCGCCGAAGAACGTGCACGTCGCCACGAACCAGCGCGACGGGCAGATGGCGTTCCACCAGGACCACGGCGGGGAGAACCCGCACGTGAACTACGAGCCCTCGATCACCGGCGGGCTGCGCGAGGCGCAGTACCCGACCCACGACGACCAGGGCCCCGAGATCACCGGCCGCCTCACGCGCAAGCGGATCCCGCGGACGAACGACTACACGCAGGCGGGCCAGCGCTACCTGCTGATGGAGGAGTGGGAGCGCGACGACCTGGTCGCGAACTTCGTCGACCTGATCTCGCAGGCCGCCCGCCCCGTGCAGGAGCGGATGCTCTGGCACTTCTACCTGGTGGAGGACGACCTCGGCCGCCGCGTGGGTGAGGGCCTCGGCATCACCCTCGACGAGGTGAAGGACCTGCCGCCCCTGCAGTCGCAGACGCTCTCGGAGGACGAGCTCGCCCGCCTCGCGAACCTCGGCCACAACGGCCCGCGCGACGTCGAGGGCCTCGTCATGACCCACACCGTGCCGAACGCCCGCGCGAACAAGGTGGAGCAGCACGTGCAGGAGGAGACGGCGTAGCCCCCGCGGGCCGGAGGGGGTGGTCCCTCCGGCCCGTCGTCTCAGCGGAGCGGGAGACCCGCGATCGCGCCGACGACCGTGATCGCGCCCAGCACGAGGAAGGCCGCGGCTCCCTGCGCGAGGGCGCGGGAGGACCGGCCGTCCCACCGGGGCCGAGCACCGAGGACGAGGGCGAGGAAGGACCCGGCGGCCCCGGCCCCCACGAGCAGGAACCACCAGACGAAGCCGTACTCGGGACGCGCGAGGCAGTCGATCGGCGGGTCGTTCCGGGCGAGGAGGAAGCCCCGGTACGTCGCGGTGCAGGCCGCGAAGGCGAGCAGCGACAGCACGGCTCCCACCGCCCCGACGATCCCGCAGACGGCGGCGCCGACGACCCCCAGCACCGACAGCGCCGTGCCGACGCGATCGGTGCCGGTCGCGGTCGGGAGGGAGCTCATGCCCAGACCCTACGGCGGCTCCCCGGCGCTGCGCCTCCCCCGGCGGGCCGAGCGGCGTCAGGATGGGGCGGTGACGACTCCCCGCCGCCCCGACGCCACCGCGGTCGAGCTGATCGGCGGAGTCGAGCCGCTGGAGGTCCCGCTGCACGAGTACGACGAGCGCTGGCCCGAGGTCTTCGAGGAGCACCGGCGCCGCATTCTCGCCGTGCTGCCGCGCGTGCGGGTCGAGCACATCGGCTCGACGGCGGTCCCCGGGCTCGCGGCCAAGCCGATCATCGACCTCGTCGTGGTCGTCGACGACATCACCGCCGAGGAGGACCACCTCGACGCGCTCCTGGCCGCCGGCTACGTGCTGCGGGTGCGGGAACCGGGGCACCGCCTCGTGCGGACCCCGACGCGCGACGTGCACGTGCACGTCTACGAGCGGGGCGCCGCGGCGATCGACGCGTACCTGCTGCTGCGTGACCGCCTCCGCTCGGATCCGGCCGACCGGGCGCTCTACGAGGGCGTCAAGCGCGAGCTGATGCGGAGCCGCTGGGACGACATGAACGCCTACGCGGACGCCAAGACCGCGGTGATCCTGGCGATCCGGGAGCGTGCGGCGCGCTGAGCCGTCGTGCCCCGGCGGGATGCCTGGACCACCGGCTCCGGGCGCTCCTAGTACGGGATCGGGGTCACGACCACGCAGGGCGTGAAGCCCGGAGCCGTCGCGGTGAGCACGGCCGTCGGGGCGGGTTCCACTCCGGGAGTCCTGTTGCTCGCGAGGAAGTAGAAGAGCTCCGTCTCCTGGTCGGGGGCGAGGCCGGCCGAGTAGCGGAAGGTGAAGGACGTCGACGTGAACCCTCCCGGCGCGTAGTCCCACGACGGCCCCCCTCCGAACCCCTGCCAGGTCCAGCCCTGACCGGCCGTCGGGATGAACAGGGTCAGGGTGTTCGGGTCGATCGCGGAGCCGCTCTCGTTCCGGAAGTAGACGTCCTGGAAGGTCCCGCCCGGCGGGTAGACGGACGGTGCGCCGACCCTCGCGCTGAGCGTCGGCGTCTCGCCGCTGGCCGCCGCGAGCGGACTCCCGACGGCGGCGACGACGACGGGGACCGACCAGGCGGCTGCGGTCACGGTGCGGCGGGAGACGGGGCGCGGTTCGGACATGCCGGAACGGTAGCTCCGGGACGGTGTCCGGCGGCGGACATGTCCGCTAGCGGGTGCGGTGTGCAGAAGGCGGCGCGGGCGCCCTCTCCTCAGCGCGTCATCGGCGCCTCATCGGGGGCTCATAGCCGCGGCGGTCAGTGTCGGTCACGCAGACGACGTCCGAGGAGGACCCCATGACCCGCATCCCCGAGCCCGACCTCACCCCCGAGGGTCCCGCCTACCAGGGGCGGCGCCTCGACCGACCCGGCGAGGAGGTCGTCGACCAGGGGCTGCTCTTCGACGTCGGCACGCTCGTCGGCCGACGGAGGGTGCTGGCGCTGATCGGGGTCGGCGCCGCCACGATGGGGCTCGCGGCGTGCACCGCGGGCGCGGGCACCTCCGCGGCGGGCGGCAGCACCGGCACCTCCTCCGCCGCGACCGGAGGCAGCTCCACGACGGCGACCGGCGAGATCCCGGACGAGACGGCGGGCCCCTACCCCGGCGACGGCTCGAACGGCGCCGACGTCCTCGAGAACGCCGGAGTGGTGCGCAGCGACATCCGCTCGAGCATCGACGGCGGAGCGACCGCTGCAGGCGTCCCGATGGCGCTGACCCTCACGATCCTCGACACGGCGAACGGCGACGTGCCGTTCGCGGGCGCGGCGGTCTACGTCTGGCACTGCGACGCCGACGGGAACTACTCGATGTACTCCTCCGGGGTCGAGGACGAGACGTACCTCCGCGGCGTGCAGGTCGCCGACGCGAGCGGCTCCGTCACGTTCACCTCGGTCTTCCCGGCCTGCTACTCCGGTCGCTGGCCCCACATCCACTTCGAGGTCTA
This sequence comes from Rathayibacter rubneri, assembly GCF_023743255.1. Classification (NCBI taxonomy): domain Bacteria; kingdom Bacillati; phylum Actinomycetota; class Actinomycetes; order Micrococcales; family Microbacteriaceae; genus Rathayibacter; species Rathayibacter rubneri. Next base: position 19,147 of record NZ_JAMRYM010000069.1, read on the forward strand.
CCCCGACGTCGCCTCGATCACCGACTCGGCGAACGCGATCGCGACCTCGCAGGTCGCGCTGCCCGAGGACGCCTGCACCGCGGTCTACGCGCTCGACGCGTACGCCGGATCGACGGCGAACCTCGCGCAGGTGTCCCTCGAGGACGACAACGTCTTCGGCGACGACGGCGGCGTGCTGCAGCTCGGCACGACGACCGGCGACGTCGACTCCGGCTACTCGGTGGCGCTCACGGCGCGGGTCGACACGACGACGACGCCGACCGCGGGAGCGGCGCCCGGTGGCGGCGGGACGGGTGCTCCGCCGAGCCGCTGACCGGCGCGGCAGTGCTCCGGCATCCGACGGACGCTGCGACGGGTGTGCGCAACCGAGGGCGAGATGCGGCGAACCCGCGTTCCCGGCACTCCGCGGGGATCCCGACCTCGGTTCCGTACTGCGCGGGACAGTGCGGACCGTGCGGGCCGCGGACCCCCGGGGGCCCTGTCGGCCCGGACGGCCGCGGCGTAGCCTGCCGCCATGGCTCTCCGACTACGGCAGATCGTGCTCGACACCGAGGACGCGCGAGGTCTCGCGGCGTTCTACGCGGCCCTCCTCGGGGGCCGCTACCGGCCGGGCGACGAGCCGCCGGCCGACGGATCGGACGACCGCGCCGAGTGGGTGGCGCTGCGCACGCCCGCGGGCGTGAGGATCGCGTTCCAACGGGTCGACCGGCTGCCGCGGGCGACCTGGCCCGAGGGCTCGCGCCCCCAGCAGCTCCACCTCGATCTGATGGTGGCGGACGCCGCCGAGCTCGAGGAGCAGCGCGAGCGGGCCGTGGCGCTGGGCGCCGAGGTGATCGACGACCAGAGCGGCGACCCGGAGGAGCCGCTGTACGTCTTCGCGGATCCGGCGGGGCACCCGTTCTGCATCTTCGTCGCCGAGGACCTCGACGCGCTCGTGGACTGGTGACCACCGGTAGAACCGAAGCCCAGCGGAGTCGAGGATCTCCGTCTCTCGGCCTCCGTTCTGCGGGCCTCGCGGAGGCGGAAGCGCCCTCACAGCGGAATCCATACGGAATCCTCACGGGTGATTGCGCGGATCGGTCCTGGCGGCACCCTCGCGGGGCGTAGAAACGGGAGGTGACCTCCTCCCCGGTGCGCGCCGGAGTCCTCGGAGAGCCCTGTCAGCATCCAGGCACGGACGGCGCCGCGCTTCGCGGGCGGGGGAGG